>DAORIL010000685.1:0-3591 GCA_035438525.1 Pyrinomonadaceae bacterium | reverse complement strand
CCTGGCAATCAAGTTTTTTTACGATTTGGTTAGCAGTTTTTTCGTTGAGAAAAAAGCGGTTTTAATAACTGCATTTTTTGCTTTTCATCCGTATTTGATTTGGGCAAGTCTCGAAATCCGGCTTTATTCAATGGCTGTGTTGGTGTCGGTTTTAATGCTCGAATTTTTTAACAAAGGATATTTGAATCGCAGCGATGCAGAGACCCAGAGAAAAAGCCAGATTGCTTTTCTCATTTTTTCTATAATTGGAATTTACACGAGCTATTATCTTGGATTTTTGTTGGTTGGCGGGTTTGTTTCACTATTGCTTTTGAAGCGTTGGAAAGAAGCTAAAACTTATTTCCTGCAAATGTTTATCGTCGGTCTGGCGATTTTGCCTTTAGTCTGGTTTATCAAATCTCAACTGGCGACCAATACCAGCGGACACCAAGAGGTCAACCGATTAATTGATGGGATTAAACTTTTGTGGGGGCATTTTCTGAATTTTATTTTTCCGACTGAACTTCTCGCGCCCGAAGAACAAACCAAAATTTCTTTTATCAGAGTTTGGTTGGTCAGATTCGGAATTTTGGCGGCAATTTTGCTTTTGGTTAAAAATAAATTTCGCGGATTGGACGAAAAAGTTTTATTGTTCGGCATATTTTCAGTCATTATTGCCGCTTTTATGCTGTTTGCTTTTTCGATTTTGGGCGGTGAATATATTTCGATTCGTCACGCCGCAGTTCTTTTTGTGCCGTTGATTTTGCTGATTGCCTCGCTTTTCGCAAATCTTTTACCCGAAAAAAGCTGGATTGTTTTGGTAATTATTTTTACTCTGCTTTTCCCATACTCGATTTACAGTCTTTTTCCAACGCTGGCAAAACGCGGAGATTGGTGGCGGATTTCACAATTTATCGAATCGACCGAAAAAACGAATCAACCGATCATTACTTCCCAAGTTTATGACGCAATCTCGTTACCATTTCATTACAAAGGAGTTAATCGCATTTTACCGGATGAAAGATTTTTTGAGTGGAACGTCGAAGATTCTTTAAAATCGGAAAATGCGTTTAAGAAACAAACTGAATTTATTATCTCTAAAATTCCGTCCGATGCTGAGGAAGTTTGGTTTGTGATGCGTGATAGTTGTTATCTTTCCGAAACCAAAGTCTCGTGTCTTCCTTTGAAAAAATTTATCGAAGCGAATTACACTATAGAAATAGAAAAAGATTTTTATTTGCAAAAACTTCTATTATTAAAGAAAAAATGAGTGTTTGGAAAATTACGGAATACCCCGAAAAAGTTTTAGCCCAAGTTGGCAAACCAGTTGAAGAATTTGACGAAGAATTAGAAAAACTCTGTGAAGATATGTTTGAAACAATGTATGACGCAGAAGGAGTCGGACTTGCCGCGCCGCAAATCGGCTTGAATTTACGGCTTTTTGTAATGGATTGCGACGGTATTAAACTGATTGCCGCAAATCCCGAAATTATCAAAAAGGAAGGTGAGCAATCCGGGCAAGAAGGCTGTCTTTCCGTCGGCAAAGTCCCTGCTGTTGTCACCCGCGCCGAAAAAGCCACCTTACGCGCCCAGGACGCAAAAGGCGAATGGTTTGAACGTGAAGCCGAAGGCTACGCCGCCCGTTGTTTTCAACACGAAACCGATCATTGCGACGGCAAACTTTTTATTGACCATTTGCCTAAGTTGCGAAAAGATATGGTGGTTAAGAGATTTACAAAAGAAAAGAAGTGGAAGTAATATGTTGGTCTGCCCCGTCAAAATTAAGGAGTAACCCTCTATGAATAAAGTTTTGATTTTTTTGTTTTTCTCTCTATTTTTTCTATGTTATTCGATTTTTTCTCAAGAAAATGCAAACAAAGGCAAAGAATTAAACGATAAAGTTGCAGCCTTGCTTCAATCCGGAAAACTAGACGAGGCGATTGAGGTCGGAGAAAAGCTCGTTAAACTCGAAAAGGATGCAAATTCGCCAAATACAATTTCCTACGCAAATGCTTTATTAAATTTGGCGCGAATGAAGCGGGATGTTTTCCTTATTCTTAGAAACAAACTTATAAGTGGAAATATTGAAAGTGGCAGTCGTTCAGCAGCATCTCAAAAAGCATCTGAAAGTGCTAAACAATCGGATTCTCTTTATCGGGAAGCATTGCAATTAAATGAACAAAGCGGGCGGGCAGAAACAACGCAAACTGCTGATATTAAAACCGAATTAGGTTGGCTTATCTATAATTATTCTCCATCAAAGCAAGGTATTGATAATTCGGAAAAGTTTCTTCTTGAATCAATTGCACTTAATGAAAAACTTCGCGGAAAAGATGCCGAACAAACGCTTTTTGTCGTGTTGAAAACGGGTGATTTCTACAATGAATTTGATAATTATGAAAAAGCCTTATCATTTTACGAAAGATATATTCAAATCATTGAAAATAAATCGGGCAAAGATTCGCTTGCTTTAGTAAACGCATTGCGCCCCGTTGCCAAAATTTTATTTACCACTTTTCAAGAACAGGAAGCCAAAAATATTGTAAAAAGAATTGAAGAATTGACGAAAAAATCCGAAGGAATGCCCAAGCCTGATTTAGATTTTCATCTTCGCTCGAAAAATTCCGTAGCAATGACGATGAGCCTTATTCCCATATATCAAGAGGAAATGAAAAATTTTCGGGCAATGCTCAAAGCGCAAGGCAGAACTCTAAATTCCAACAATATTTCCCAAGTCTCAAAACTTCTGAGAGTTTTGGTAAATGTTGTGGTTGATGAAGAGGGAAAAGTTATCGAAGCCGTGGCTGATAGCCAGATTAAGGATAAAAAGCTCGCGAAAAGAGCTGAAAACGAGGTTTCTAAGTGGTTTGTCCGACCCTTTTCATACAATGGAATGACACGAAAGATGCGCGGTGAGTTGTATTATTTAGAATTTGATAAATAAATTCTTAGCCGCTATAAACAATTAGGAATGAGAAATTTTAAAATAATCTCTCATTCCTAATTTCTTACTTTTTATCCTTTTATTTCTTTAACCTTCTTGATTTTCGTTGTTGCTTTTGCTCCCTTTTCCGGTTGCAGCAGCTTGGGCATGTGGAAGCGGAAGCCCGACGGCATCAATCTTTGTTTCAAGATCATCCTCTAATAACGATTCATCAGATTCGCTGACAATCATCTTACCAGCTTGCTTAGCAAAAGTAAGTTTTTCGTTTTCAGCATCAAAGTCAACGTTGACAAAATCTCCGGTCTGAACCTGATCGGTCGCCACTAAATTTGACAAAGGATAAACCAAAAATCGTTCAATGGCTCGTTTCAAATGACGTGCGCCGTATTTCAAATCAATGCCTTCTCTGAGCAAAAATTCGCGGGCACTTTCAGTGCATTCAAAAACAAATTTTGTTCCGGCTGATTCGGTGATGCGATCCTGGACTTGACGTAATTCGATGCTCAAAATCTGACGCAGATGATGTTCTTTCAAGCTGCGGAATACCACTACTTTGTCGATCCGGTTCATAAATTCGGGCGAGAATTTACGTTTCGCGGCTTCTAAAGCAGTGCGGTAAATTTTGGTATCAATTTCGTTGTCATCAGGCGATTTTCCAGATTTAGTTG
>DAORIL010000684.1:0-3599 GCA_035438525.1 Pyrinomonadaceae bacterium | reverse complement strand
AAAACTTCTGCTAAAAGCTGCGACAGTTCATCGTTCGGCTCTTTTTGCACTGCTTCAGAAATCACCGCCAGTAATTTTGAGCGAACATTTTCTGTTTGATCGATAGGAACTTTTTCGATCAAATCGGCTATTTTTAGATAATCCTGACAACTTTGGATATTATTTTTCAAATCATTTTGCCAATAGCCAACCAAAATTTGCCGAAAATGGCGTGATTGCTCGGCATCAAAATCTTTTTGAAACGTCCATTCAAAAACGCCTTGAATCCGTTGGACGGTTGAATCGGTCAATGCCGGATTTCCTTTAACCAACACTTTTTGCCCGAAACTAAACGATGTAAATATTGAAATTAATAAAATTACAAATAAATAATTGCGTTTCATTTTTCTTGTCTCCTAGAAAAAATTTCTTATCAAAATAAAAAAAACTCACAGGGATTTAGGAGATAAAATAAAAAAATATTGTTGCGTATCCCTAATTATCTTCTAAATCCCTGTGAAACTTTCAAACTAAAAATTCACAACCGTATTTGAGTCCGATGGCTTTGATTTTTTCAATATTGGGCGGCATTTCAGAGGCATCACGGCTGACTTCTTCAAAAAAACCTTCAAATCCACCGGGAGTGCAGGTAATCCAGAATTTTCCGTTTTCCGTTCCGATATTGCGGAAAGTGTGAACCGTGCCACGAGGGATAATTGCTAAGTCACCTTTTTTGGCAATAATCGTTTTTTCACCGCACAAAATTTCAAACTCGCCTTCGAGAACATAAAAAAGTTCATCTTCATGTTGATGACGATGAGGTGGCGGTCCTTCTTGCGGGGGAACGGTATTTTCAACAATCGAATAGGCACCGCCTGTTTCTTCGCTTCGCACCTTACAAATAACCGGCTGACCTAAAACACTCCAAACTGCGCCTTCATTAGCACCGACAATTTTTGCTTCATTTGTATTAACTAACATAAATAATTTCTCCTAAATAAATATCGCGGTTTTTTCCGCTCAACCATTACGCGAAAGAAATTTGAAAAAAGTGCCACGCCTCAAAAGATTTTGAGATTTAATTTTTTGCTGTCTGTTCATGGTTTAGTTATAATTTGGGAAAATAGTATCTTTAATTATTTTATTGAGTTATCAAAGAAGGAATTTTTAATGCCAATTTACGAATATAAATGTTTAAAATGTGGAATTAGTTTGGAAAAGATGCAAAAGGTTTCGGATGAACCTTTAACCGTCTGCGAAAATTGCGGCGGCAAGCTGGAAAAACAATGGTCGCTCTCAGGTTTTCAATTTAAAGGAGCAGGTTGGTATGTAACTGATTATGCAGGAAAAAAGGCTGATACCGCCACTGAGAAAAAAACTGAGACAAAATCTGAAAAAAGTTCGACAAGTGAATCAACCACAAAGACCGAATCTGCATCCAACACTACGCAAGCTAAAGATTCGAGTCCCAAAGCAGATTGAGTTTTTTAAGAAAAAGTTAAAAGGCAGCAAGCAAACTAGTTTTTTTAATGTTTTGATTTTTTACTGATCTCTGCTAATTGAAAAGAGGTAAAGACGATGTTTTCGGCTAAAAAAGGGTTAATTTTAAGTTTTTTAGTTTTAATGTCCGTTGTTTTTTCATCGGCGCAGTCACGTCATAGTGCGCGGGCGACTGACGAGGGCGGCACAATTCTGAGTGTTGTTGCCACACGCAAAGATGGCGCGAACAAACCAATAAAAACCGATAACTTATACCTTTACGAGAATGGAATCGAACAAAAAATCAAAAACTTTTCTTATGATCCTTCGCCTGCTAAAATTTTAATTCTGGTTGATAATTCGCAAACTTTTCGTCCTGATGTAGAAAAATTACAAAAAGCGATTATGGAATTCGCTTACGAAATTTTTGAAGGCGATCAGCTTTATGTTATTGCATATGACGAAAAGCCGGAAATCATTCAGGAATGGACGGATGATGCCAAGAAAATGGAAGCCTCGCTCGGGTTACTTCGCAAAAAAGGAAATCCATATCTTTTTGATGCCCTAAGTGTCGGAGTCAATGAGGTTCTAATGCCATTGATGCCCGGAACCAGAAAAACGGTGATCGTTTTGATTAGCGATGGACTAGACCGGGGCAGTAAAATGTCTTTTGAAAATACCTTATCCGAATTACAAAACAACAATGTCACTCTTTACGCTTTGCAAATGCCTGATAGAACCGGTGGAGCATTTCGCCGAAATCAACCTAAAGCATCTCAAGTCATCACAGATTTGACTGAAGGAACGGGCGGACAAATCTTTCCTTTTGAAGAATCCCAAACTGCAGCTAAAGCTATTTGCGATGAGCTTCGCAAAAATCGTTACTTGCTTTCATATTCATCGCAAAATCTTTCTTCATATGATGCACGAAGAGTTTTTCTGATAGCAGACGAAGGAATTTCTATTCGCACCAAAAATGCTCAACCGCCGAATGTGAAACCGTAATCATTTAACATTCATCATTTATCATCTATACTTAAGAAGATTATGTTGACACACATCGTTTGTTGGAAATATCAACCGGAAACTACCGAAGCCCAACGCACAGAACATATAAGCAGACTACGCGATTTGGTTAATCATATTCCAAACATTATCAGTTTAAATGTTGGAACAGATGTTTTGCACTTGGAACGCTCTTATAACACTGGTTTAGTCGCGGTTTTCCCTGACCGTGACGCGCTTGATGCCTATACTATTCATCCTGCACATCAAGAAGTTATAGCCATTGGACGAGCAATTGCCGCTCATGTTGTTTCGGTAGATTTCATCGAATAATTCATTTCAAAATCAGATTTAACGCAAAGGCGCAAAGAAGCAGAGACGCAAAGGAATTAAAAAGAAAGAAATAACTTACTTTTATCTTTTGCCTATCTATCTTTGCGCCTTTGTAACTTTGCGTCTTTGCGTTGAAAAAATCGTAAATTAACACCAATTTAACTTTCTGTTCACTCCAATTTAATTTTTACCGATTAACCTCTCCATTTGAAACTAGCAATACAAAAACTTTTAGATGAAGAAACGAAATTTTGTTTGGGCGTTAAATAAACGCTCAAACACTTTTTTCATTGGTAAATAGCTTAGGAGATTTTATGAACCAGAGGTTTATTTCAACAATTTTAGTTCTAGCAATTAGCTTTTTTGTAACATCAAATATTATTGGTCAAACTGACCAGGCAAGAATCACAGGAACTGTCACTGATGCTAGCGGAGCAATCGTGCCCGGGGCAACTGTCACAGTTAAAAACGAAAAAACAGGCGACACCCGCACTGTTAATGTGACGAATGACGGAACATTCTCAATCGTCGCTCTCCAACCCTCAACTTATACCGTCACAGCTACGGGAAAAGATTTTGAACCTGCCAAACAAGGCAATATTCAGCTGCTTGTCGGGCAGGAACTCAAATTAGCCTTACTTTTACAACCGAAAGGTGTATCTGCCCAAGTAGATGTAGTTTCGGGTGAAGAAATTCCTCTGAACATTTCTTCGGCCAGTATGAGCGTTAATGTTTCGCCGCGTGAAGTTGCCGGATTACCAAACAGCGGTCGCCAGCTTTCACAATTTTATTTACAAGCTCCG
>DAORIL010000683.1:0-3601 GCA_035438525.1 Pyrinomonadaceae bacterium | reverse complement strand
AAGCAAACCTTTGATGAGTCTTTTTTGGGGAAAACAGGTTTTGTTTCTTAAAATTAGTAATTTTTTCTCCCAAAACATCGCGTTTTAGTGTAGAAAGGGTAAATTACTATGAAAACATCTACAAAGAAACTTCTGAAATGGACAGCGATCGTTTTTGCTTTTTTACTTTTGGTCGTCATTGGATTTGGAATTTATCTTTATTCCATCCTACCGTCAACCATTGGACGACCAATTGTTTTGCAAAAAGAACTGTTCGCCAAGCCCGAAAAGCCATTTCCGATGGAAGGCAAATTCATTTACAAAAGCGCAACTGAATTAGCCGAAATGATAAAAAATAAAAAAGCTACATCAGTTGAAATTGTCACCGAGTTTATTAACCACATTAAAAACAATAATTACAAATATAATTCGTTGATTTACCTGCGTGAACAAGAAGCCTTAGCCGAAGCTAAACAAGCAGACGATTTGGTTGCCAAAGGTGATACCGCAAAACCATTGCTTGGCGTTCCAATCACCATCAAAGAAATGTTTTGGGTGAAAGGCTCGCCCAGCACGATGAATGCCAAGATGTTTGGCGTAACGGCAACCAGTGATGCGCCAATTGTTACGCAACTAAAAAATGCCGGTGGAATCGTTCTCGGCACGACCAATGTTCCGTTTATGCTGGCTGATTATCAAACTTATGGCGAAGTCTATCCAACTGCCAATAATCCGTATGATGTCTCACGCACTCCCGGCGGAAGCACCGGCGGCGGCGCATCTGCTCTGGCAGCAGGGTTTACAAGCATCGAGTTAGGTAGTGACATGGGTGGAAGCATCCGTGTTCCGGCTGTTTTTTGTGGATTATGGTCGCTGAAATCTAGTTTCGGCACAGTCAATATTACCGAAGGCACCAGCCCTGACCCGAGCATTAAATTCACACGGTTTGCGATGGCTTCGCCCGGACCTTTAGCCAGAACGCCTGAAGATTTGGAACTGACCTGGAACATCATTCGTGAGACAAAAATTGATGAGCGATTTCAAAAACCGATCCAATGGAATCTGCCTTCGGATAAAAAACTTAAAGACTACAAATTTGCCTGGATGGATGAATGGAAAACCGAAGTCGGCAACGTAAAAATCGGTGAGGATTCCAAAGAAAAGCTCAAAAATCTGGTTGATTCATTGAACCAACAAGGAGCAGTCACCGATAAAAATGCTCCTGATACTTATATTCCGATGACAAGATTGTTTCTCAGCTCATTTATTTCTATGATGTCGCAGGGGCAGCCCTGGCTAATCCAAAAATTTATCGAACGCGACATGAAAAATATGGGTAATAACAGCAAAGTCTTTGAGTCTTTTAGAGATACAGCGATGGATGGGTCTGACCAAAGTTGGGAAAAAGTTGAAGCCGAAAGAAAGGAATTGATTGCTAAGTGGGAAGATTTTTTCAAACAATACGATTTCTTTGTTTGCCCTCTCTCATACAGCGGAGCTTTTCATCACAGCGAACGAGGCAATCCAATCATAGCTGATGACGGCACAACTGTTGCTTATGTGGACTATGTTCCATATGCCTATATTTTTAATGCCACCGGACATCCGGCAATTACAGTTCCGATGGGATTAAATAAACAAGGATTGCCGATTGGAATTCAAATTGTTGGAAAGCTTAACTCGGAGCCGGAATTATTACATCTGGCAAAACTGCTTAAACCAATTACGCCCGGGTTTGTAAAACCGCAATAACAATAAATTAGAACCCCGCAATTTTATATTTTGCTTCTTTCGTTACGGTTTTCCATTCTTCAGTTCTAAACGGAACTGCCGGAAAACCTTCTTTGTTAAATAAATTATTGGCAGAGGCATCGCCTTTCCAACCGAAATGGACAGCAATTGGTGATGTTACTTTTTCGCTTGAAATGATGACAGCATTACCTTTGATTGTCGCAGTTGCTCCGTAAAATATTTGGTCGCTTCCGGCAATTTCAAAACCTTTGACAATACCGTCTTTGTCCGTTGTCATTAAACCATTTCCGATATTTTCAAAAGTGACAACGATCTTATTTCCCTCAGTTTTTATTGATTTAAAGGTCGGTCCGCTATCAATTATATTTTTCTTAAATACATTATGCAGAGCAATTGCCGCCAGTCTGCGCCCGACTTCCTGTTTGTTGGTTGGGTGAATATCTTTCGGATTTCCGATATCAGTAGTAACGACCATTCCGGTATTTGGTAATTTCAAAGTGTTTGTTTGCGCCTCGCGGAGTTCTGCCCAATCAGAACCTGTATTACTGTCTCCGGCGGTTGTATAGGTTGCAAGCTGAACAAAATAAAGGGGAAATTGTTTATCCCATTTTTTGCGCCAATCGTTTATCAATAAAGGAAAAGCCGTGCGATATTGATAGGCTCGGCTGGCATTTGATTCGCCCTGATACCATAAAACGCCGCGAAAAGAATACGGAATCAACGGATTTATCATTTCGTTATAGGCTAACGACGGAAATTCATTTTCGTTAGTTTTTGCGACGAGGCTTTCAACCTGAAACTTCCAATTCCCTGCCAGTGAAATATTTTCATCACCCAAAATGAGTTTGACATCTGCCGGATCTCCATAAATTCCGCCGCCGCCGCCTGTATCAATAACTTTGACAACAATGACGTTTTTGCCTTCTTTAAAAATACCGTTTGGAATTTTATATTTTCGGGGCGCGTCCCATTGATTTGTCTTTCCAATTTCGACACCGTTAATAAAAGTAATATCGTTGTCGTCAATTTTTGCCAATTCAATCGCGGCAAATCTTTTGCTTTGCTCTGCGGTTAAATTGATTATTTTTCGATACCAAACCACGCCGTCAATCTCGCCTAAACTCTGTGATTCCCATTGTTGAGGAACGTTTAGAGTTGATAATCTGGAATCATCAAACGAGGCTTGCTGAAAAGCGTTACTATCCAGCGCGTTTAATTTGACTCCCTGTAACGCCTCAATTTGTTTCGTTTTATTCTCGATTTTTTGTCGGGTCAGTTTGTCAAAATCAACTTTGGGCATTTTGGCGATCATTTCTTTGAACTCATTACTGCTTTCAAAACCTTCGCGGCTGATCCACGTTTCGATATTCGTCCCGCCCCAAGATGAGTTAATTATTCCGATTGGAACTTTCAATTCGTGATAGAGATTTTTGGCAAAAAAGTAACCAACGCCCGTAAAGTCCTTAGTATTGGTCGAATTACTGACTCGCCAAGAGCCTTCCTTAAAATCATTTTGCGGAGTAGGGCTAATATTTCTCGAAATTTTGAGTTGTCGAATTAAAGGATTATCGGCATCGGCAAGCTCTTTTTCGGCATTGATAGATTGCCCGACTGTCCATTCCATATTTGATTGCCCCGAACAAAGCCAAACTTCGCCAACCGCAACATTTTTTATCTCAATCGTATTTTCGCCTTTGATAGTCAGCGTAAAATCTGTTCCGGCTTTTTCGGGTTTGAGTTTTAAAGACCATTTTCCATTTGCATCGGCGATTGCAGAAACCGTTTGTTTGTTAAAGCTTACAGTGATTTTCTCGCCCGCATTTGCCCAACCCCAAATTGGAATCATGGTTTCACGCTGCAAAACCATATT
>DAORIL010000682.1:0-3604 GCA_035438525.1 Pyrinomonadaceae bacterium | reverse complement strand
CAGCAAGTTTTTGGGCAAAAGCTTCGACCTCGGCTTGGAGATTGTCAGACGATTTATAGCCTATAGCTTGTAAAATTTCATTTTCGGAAACTTTTAAGTGAAAACATAGTGCGGAAACTACTTCTGGACTTGGCTTATAGGTTCCTGACTTGGTTTTACCCGTATTATTTATTAAATCACCAACATAACTAGCTGATTTACCTATCAATCTTGCTAGCTCTGATTTACTAGAAATACCAACTTCTTTCATTCGACGTTGGATTAAACCACCTAAAGTTTCTTGCATTTTAGGTAATACCTTAACATTAAAGTGATAAGGTCGTGCCTGATTTGTTTTAAGGTAATACCTTGAAAAATCTTTTGTCATAAGTTATCCTTTTCCCATGGCAGAAGAACAATTAAAATTTAATGGTCAAAAATTAAAACAAAAGAGAGAAACTATTAAGAAGTCGCAGACGGATGTGGCGCGTTTTCTTAATGTTAAGCCTCAATCGTATTCTGAAATGGAAAAGGGATTGATAAATCCAAGCTCCAATAATCTAACTAAACTTTGTATTTATTTTGATTGCCCTGTTCAAGATTTTTACGACATCCCAAAAAATTTTCACCTTGTTTTACGGTAATACCTTAAAATTGTCTTGACTTCTTTAAGGTGATACCTTAAAATCCTTTTAACAATTTGATTTGCAATCGAGATAAAAGGAGAGGCAAAAATGGCAGACATCAATTACAGAAACTTAAAAGTTGGAGACGAAATCGAAGTTGTCACCGCCTGGATGGAGACCACCACTTTTGACGATATTTCAAACGGACATTTCTTCAAGACAACCATTGAAGAAATTTATTTTGAACCCAAAGGCGAACTTGGATTTTTGAGAATTTGGGCCAAAGACGGGGACGGAATCAAACGCCGGGTTAACTGGATCCTCGATGACGGTGAGATCAGATCGACGGCAGTCGTGGCGAGAATCGTCACCCTAAAAAACAATGTTCTTGAATTTCCGAAACCCCTGACCCCAAATCCATTAAAGGAGGCAGCTTAAATGACCGCAATTGTAATTTTCAAAGGTGAAGGCAGTTTTGAGTTTACCGATCTTGACCATTTAGCTTCGTCTATTGCTGATTGGGAAGCTGCCGGATTATGGGATTTTGACATTCAATACATCACGAAATTTTAAACGGTTTCGTCGGCGAGTTCCTCCGCAGGCGAATAACGAGGGTGAGTGAAGTGGGAGCATTCATCCTCAACTTTGAAAACTTTGAATCTGTGAGATGCAGTTCAGTCAGCAAGCTATTGAGCGTAATCCCTGCGAAGCCATTTTGAGCAAGTCAGTGTGCAAGGCGCAATAAATCAGGTAGCAGATTCAAGGTTTTGAGAGTTTGAACGAACAAAGGGAAGTTAAACAAAGGTAACGCGATTCAAGAGAGTCGGAAAATAAGGTCGTAAAAAAATAATGATCTTCGTTGCCTTTATTTTTATCTTGACAAGGAGTTACCCATGAAATCAGGTGTTTTGGAATTCAGACCGAAAGAAATTCCGCAAATTAACAATCCGCTCAACAATCTGTTTATTGCTCTGACCGATTACATTGAATCGGTCGTCGAACGCCGGATCAACGAAAGGCTGGAAGTTCAGCCCGGCAATCCGGAACCCAAACCATTAAAACTGCTCAAAGCCAAAGAAGTGGCGGCAATTATCGGCTGCGCGGAAACTACGATCAACGATAAAGCCGATGGCGGGTTGATCCCGTGCCGGAAATGGTCGAAAGGGAAAAAGACCTTTCGCCGTTTTGATCTGACCGAAGTTTTAGCCGCTTTGGAAAGCAAAAACTAAAGGAGCTAACCATGCGGGAAAGTTCAATTTCTCCAATTGCCGAAAGGCTGGGAACCGCTCTCAAAAGAAAGCGCGAAAGTATGGGTTTGAGCCTCGCGGTTCTGAGCAAAGAATTAGGGATCAGTTCCTCAACTCTGAGCCGGACCGAACGAAAGGTCGGAATCCCGGATGCCAATACGATCGCCATTCTTGCCGACTGGCTGGAGATCCCAACGGAGAGAATCTTTCGATCCGACCTGAGTAAAATCACCGAGCCGGACCGACCGCTTCCGGTGATCGTCCGCGAGCAGCTTGAGCGTGACGAGAACTTAACCGTTGAAGGAAAAGAATTTTTAACCAGGTTTTTTCAGACGACTTATGACCAGCTGGTCGAAGTTGAAGAAAACCGCCGCCAAGCTTTAAGGAGTTGAATGCCGAAGTTTTGCGAACAATGCAAAAAGCGGGTGGTCGTGATCCGGCGGATCCGCAAAGGCGGACGTTTTTTCGGACGATACAGGATCTACTCCGACCGATTTCATAGCCTTTGCTTTCGCCACCGGAACAGTTTGGTGGAATCCGAAAAACAAAGGCAGAAAACGGAAAGCGATTTAATTGTCAAAGAACTGAAATTACTACCTTAGCAGTTCGCTGATTTAAGAGACGAGGATTATTTTTGTGGAAATTAAACCACCCAAATTCAAGCGCACTTTTGAGTTTATCCACCGCCTTGCCGGATTTGTCGGATACGGGGTGATCGCTCAAAAAAGCGGGAAGGAACTGCAGACGGCGGAGGCTTGGGGACGGGCACCCGAATCGGTTGAACATCCGAACGGGACCGGCAAAAGAAATCCGTTCGACGGTGTTCTGCGGCTGATCGCTCTGGCGCATGAAAAGGATCCGGGACTGGCGGGAGAAATTGCCGAGATATTTTCCGATTACGTCAACTTTCTGAACGAGTTCAAAGCCGGGGAATTTATCAAAAGCGGCAATTCGATCTACCAGCTCTTAGGCGAATCAACCAAAGAACATACGGACGTGGTTTGTGAAGCTCTTAAAGCCGAAAACCCGGATTGGGAAAAAGTTTATACCGAATTCAAACAGGGTGAAGCCAAATTTATGGAGCTCGGAGCAGTCATTAAGGAAAAACTGAAAATATGAAAAACCCAAATATTACCAAATCAATTAAAGCCTTATTTGCCGAAATAAAAAATCTGAAATTTGAGGGTTTTTGGAGTGATCTGATCTCTATCGACCGGATACTGATCACGGCAAATTTCTGTCCGAAATGTCATCGCTCACTGGTTTATCAGGGTTGGTCAAATCCGACCGAATACCGGGCTTACGGAATTTGCGAACAATGCGAGTTCGCCAAACTGTTCTGGATCGAAACGGTGCAGATCTCAAGTTTTAAGAAAAAGGTTTGCAGGATGTCTGCGAAATAGCAAAAGCCGGTATTCGGGACCGGCTTTATTAATTACAACCATCGGCAAAAGGAGCCGAAATAATTGGAACAGGAGAAATATAAATCAATGCCAAAAAGGAAGCAAGAAAATAATGTTAAAGAAATTGGAGAAAATTTACCGGAATTAAATGAGCCGCCAAGTGCGTATGCTGATTCATTGCCGCAAATGGATGTTCTGAAAATAATTCCGAGTCCGTTTGAACCGCAAACCCGCCGCCGCGCTCATTTCAAACAAAATGAGTTGGAAGAGCTGGCAGCTTCGATCTTTCAAAACGGTTTGATCCAGCCCGTCATTTTACGTCCGGCGAAAGAACCGGAGATGTTTGAAC
>DAORIL010000681.1:0-3607 GCA_035438525.1 Pyrinomonadaceae bacterium | reverse complement strand
GTTGTCGATAAATTGGTTGCTGGCTACATATTTAAATTGCTGGATTTTGAAAAAGTCGGCGAACAACATATCTTATCGGTTCTATATGATCCGGGTGTACATGTTGTCTATCTTGGATTTATCTTATTATTTTTAACTTTGGTTGCCGTCTTTTTCTTTTCACATCAAAGAGTTTGGGCAGCAATTGAAGAAACATCGCCAAATATTTTTGAAATTACTTTTGGCGGAAATACAAATCGTAATCAAACAGGACTTCAAGAAAAATTCAAACAATTAATAACCAAATTTCAACAGGGAATTAAGGAGGCTTAATGAGTCAGGAAATTTTACAACCACCTATTTTAATATCAAATTCGGAAGAAGAACCCGTTAAAAGTTCTTTTTCGTGGAGTTCATACCTACCGTTCTTTTTGGCTTTATTCGGCTCATTCGCACTGCTTTTTTTGAGAATTAGCGTCGGCGGAGCAAATTTTATTTCCGATGGCGCATTGATGATGCTGGCATTGGCAAGTTATTTATTGGCAGCAGTATTTTATTTAACCAATTTATACGCGCCGTCAAATATAGCAGAAAAATTAGGAACATGGGGAGCGACCCTGGGCGTGTTTTTTAACCTTTCAAGTTGGTTAATCCGTTGGGTTGGGGCGTATGACCGCGAACTCGAAATTCTTGCTAAACAAGGACGAGATCTGGCAGAAATGCCCTGGTTTTTCCGCTATGTTCCGTTCGCAAATTTGTATGATTTAAGTTTGGCATTCGCATTTGGGGCAGGTATTACTACACTTTTAGTGATCAGAAAAGAACAATTTAGAATAGTTGCCGCGCTTTCGTTACCACTTGCTGCAATTATTTTAACTTTAGCCAGATTTATCGGCGGAGAATTTGTTGATTTACCGCCTGTTTTAGATTCATATTGGCGACCTATTCACGTCGGCGTCGCCTCGTTAAGTTATGGAATTGCTTTAGTTTGTTTTGTGGTGGCTGTGCTTTATTTGTTGAAAGACGGGATCAAGGTTCAGGCTATGGCAATTTGGGCAAGCTTCTTTTCACTTTGTGTTTTTGCGACAATTAGCAAATTCAGTGTTTTTTCCTTAGGAACTTTTGGAACCTACACAGCTTCAACTTTTCTGGGCGATTCAAAAATGTCTTTGGCTCTTCGGGCCAATATTCCCTATGTTGGCTGGTTAATTGTTGTGGCGGCGGCTTTATTAATCGGCGCAACGATTTGTTACTGGATGTATCTTTCCAAAAATGACGAAAAAGCCAATGCCATTGGCAAACGTTTAATGCAATTAGCCTTAGTGGCCCAAGGTGCCGGAATCGGAGTTTTGGTTTATCAACTCAAAACCTTACCAAATGTTATTAGTTTAATCAGTCCGAAACAATACGAAAAATTTGCTGTATGGATGCTCCAGCAACAAGATGTTTCGCAGCAGCAAATTAGTGCAATGAGTTCACAGCAGCTTTTTGGCATGGCAAATCAATGGATTGTCCAAAATAGTTCGAGACTGCATTTGAGTTTGAATGCCAATCCCGTTGAATTAGCCGCCTTAATTACCGCATTTACCGGAACTTTTTTCATTGTTTTGTTCAGTTTCAAAACCGATAAAATTCGACTTTCGTTACCTTCAGCAGAGGTTTTGGATGGTTTAATGTATAAATTGGCTGGAGTAACTTTTGCCGGACTTGCTTTATTATTGATTACAGGTGCAGTTTGGGCAAATGAATCGTGGGGACGTTACTGGGGATGGGATGCTAAGGAAGTAGGCGCTTTGGTTGCATGGATTACTTACGCCGGGTTTCTGCACGCTCGCATCGCTCGGGGTTGGCAAGGTCGCCGTTCCGCTTATTTTGCCATCGTTGCCTTTTTATTTATCATCTTTACCTATCTGGGCGTTAGTTACTTGCTCCCCGGATTACATTCATACGCATAAACAAAAGTTGTCAGAGGTCAATGGTCAGTTGACGGTAAAATCCGTTGCTGACCATCAAAAACTGCTGATTTTCCACTAAATATATGAACAAAGAAAATACACTTTTTGCAATCGCAGGTTTGTTATTGGGAGTTATTATCGGATTTCTTTTTGCAAATTCGCTTAATCGAAATGCGGGAACGCCTGTTTCGGCCTCAACCGTTATGAGTCAAAATTCAAATATGCCTCCAGGGCACCCGGAAGTTCCGGCAGGCAATCAAAATTCTCCGCAAGCAATGATGAATGCACCGGAAGTGCAGGCTGCGATCGAAAAAGCGAAAAATGAACCTAATAATTTTGAGGCTCAAATTAAAGCTGCAGATTTTTATTATCAAATTGAACGTTATGATGAGGCGATTTCCTCATTACAACAAGCTAATAAACTAAAACCGGAAGACTATGAAGTTATCGTTCAATTGGGAAACACTTATTTTGATTCGAATAAATTTGAAGAGGCTGAAAAATGGTATTCGCAGGCACTCAGCAAAAAGCCGGAAGATGTCAATGTCAGAACGGATTTAGGCTTAACCTTTTTATTGCGAAATCCGCCAAACTATGACCGTTCGATTTTGGAATTCAAACATTCTTTGGAAACTGATCCAAAACACATCAAAACCTTGCAAAATTTAACCGTTGCTTACACCCGAAAAGGCGATGCAGCTAATGCCAAAGCAACTGTTGCCAAAATTGAGAGTTTAGAACCCAAAAATGATACGATCCCTAAATTAAAGGATCAAATAAATAAAATCGGAAGTTAAGGGTTACAATTTCAGATATTGAAGGGCCGCCTTGGTTGCAATCGGGGTGGCTCTTTTTATTATTTTCGGCAAGGCTTTGAGCAAAATTGTTTTTGCCACCGGGGCTACCACTTCTTTGGTCGTGAATTTAGTTGTTTCCCATCCCAAATTAGCAGTTTCTTTGACTACCACAAAAGCCACTTTGCCTGTGACTGCTACTGTTTTTTTCGCGCCCACAATAATTACATTTCTATTGGTGTTTTCGGGATTGGTTCGGTCCTGTGCTTTAGAGTTAGTTGAAAATAAGCACATTAAAAGAATAGATAAAAAAGGGGTAATCAAAATTTTGGACATATTTTAGAAATTGAAAAAGCGGTAAATTTGAGATTGGAAAAAGCCTAAGTTGTGTGGGATTTACAACTCAGCCTTTTATTATACACAAATTCAGATCCTAATTAACAGCATCTTTTACTGCTTTCCCGGTTTTTTTAGTGATGCTTTTCGATTTTATCCAAACTTTTTTTCCGGTTCTTTTGCTAAAATACCAACCTTTTTTTACTCCATTGTTGGTTGTTTTAGCTCCGGCAACAGTCGCATCTTGAGTAGTTTTCTTCGGCGTGGGCGGCTATGTGGTGGCCCTGCTCACGCTGCAACGCGGCTGGACCTTCGAACCGGCGCTGCTGGCCGGGGCGCTGGCGGCGGGGCTGTTCGCCTCGGTGTTCGGGCTGATCGCGCTGCGCCTGTCGGGCATCTTCTTCTCGCTGACCACGCTCGCGCTGGGGCAGCTGGCGATGATCGCCTCGGACACCGTCCTGGCCGGCATCACCAAGGGCCAGGACGGCCTGGCCGGCGTGCCGCGGCGGAACGGGTTCCTCTCGAAGGAGAGGTTCTTCTCGG
>DAORIL010000680.1:0-3615 GCA_035438525.1 Pyrinomonadaceae bacterium | reverse complement strand
TCTGTGTCCTGAAACTGCCTTTGCCCAAACGACTTCGCCTTTTTGCAAATCAACTTTAACTTGCACAACCCACATTCCTGCAATGCGAGGTTGAACAGGAGAAGCCTTTGGCATTGACAAAATTTTAGCTTTATCATTCAAAACTCCAACTGTAACAACTTTTAGTTGTTTATCATTTTGCCCAAAATTTAATGAATAAAGTGCAAAAAGACAAACAACTATCCAAATGGTCTTTTTCGACATTTTCACAAACCAATCCATTGTAATTTGTTTGACTACAATTTATTAGACAACTCTTTTTGTAATAAGTTCCCGAAATTAAGAATTTTGAGATCAATTGCGAAGATTCGCAGGAAAGTTTATTGGTTCTAAATTTGAAATACTAAATTATCATCTTCCAAATTCACAAAAATTTCCACATTTTTCAACCTCGGACTTTCCATCAAAAATTTAGCTAATGGCGAAGTCAAGAGCGTTTCGATTGTGCGTTGCAAAGGTCGTGCGCCGTAGCGGACATCATAACCTTTTTCGGCTAAAAACTTGGTAACCTCTTCTGTCCAAATAAGTTTAATGCCTTTTTCCGAAAGACCTTCACGTTTGGCAATTGACGAAATTTCTTTTTCGGTGATTTTATAAAGCGAAGGTTTATCAAGCTGTTTGAATTGAATCACGCCATCCAGACGGTTGAAAAATTCGGGACGGAAAAATGCCTTGATTTCTTTGTCGGAAGAAAGATTTTCGTTTTCGCCAAAACCGATGTCGCCTTTGGCAAAGCGTTCTGCACCGAGATTCGAGGTCATAATAACAACCGTCGAGGTAAAATTCGTCACGCGCCCAAATCTATCGGTCAACCGACCTTCATCAAATAATCCGAGCAAAACGTCGAAAACTTGCGCGTCGGCTTTTTCAACTTCATCAAAAAGCACCACCGAAAAAGGCTTTTCACGGACTTTTTGGATTAAATCACTCGGTTCGCCGTCCGATTTGGTTAAAAGCCGTGAAGCCGAGCCTCCCAAACTGTATTCGGACATATCGAGGCGGACGATTTTTTCCTCCGAGCTTTCATCGTTGCCAAAAAAGAATCGCGCCAGAACTTTAGTCAATTCGGTTTTTCCAACTCCGGTTGGTCCGGCGAACAGGAAAACTCCGAGTGGACGTTTGATGTCGTTCAATCCGGCTTTGAAAGTCGTCACAATACTCGCAACCTGTTCGCAAGCTTGATTCTGTCCGATTACCTGAGATTCAAAATTGGCGACTACATCAGCAAACTCCAAACTTATTTCATCGCGTAAAAATAATTCGGGCAATCCGGTCAGCTTGATAAAATTTTCGATCACGTTTTCAACCGTAATTTCCTTTTGCCGTTTTTCCGCCGCTTTTTCAAACGTATCGGCTAAAAATTGCGTAACCCGGCTCGGAAATTTTTGATACGGCATAAAGCGCGAAAAGAGGCGATAAACCAGATTGATGACATTTGCCGAATATTCTATTTTCAAATTCCGCGAACTAATTTCCGCAATTTTCGACAAAATAATTAAGGCTTTGTCAGTGGTAAACTCTTCTAAACGAATAATTTGGAAGCAGTCAGCAAAGTTCGGCAAAAGTCTGCGGCAAGCGTCCAATTCGGTTGGCGTAGCTTCGGCAACCATTCGCAATTCGCCGCGATGTAAATATGGAACGAGAAAAGAAGCAATGCTCTCATTCGGTTCGCGCCCGCCGTAACGCACGAGGTCGAGCAGATTTTCGGCGCACAAAACACCATCAATATCGGAAAGCTCACCAATGAGTGCCTCACAGCGTTCTTCCCATTGCCCCAAATACTTCATTCCCGAAATAATTCGTCCGCCGTTAGTTTGCCAAAAACGATGTTTGGGATTTTTTTCGTCCCAATATTCGTCAAAATCTTCGTCCGTATCGGGATTTTTGAGCAAATGTTTTTCGATTTCCTTAACGGCTTCAGTCAAAACCGTGGTTTTTCCAATCCCGTTTTCACCCAAAATAATGATGTTGGCGCGTTCTTTGGTCAGGCGTTTGACCAAATCGGCAACTTCCTTTTCACGCTCGTAGGCTTTGGAAATTTTCTTAGTAAAATCTTTTGTTCCAAGCGGTTCGGCAATCGCAATCAGGTTCGGAACTTCTTTGAAATTCTCAACTTTTTTTGGCTTTCGATTAACGTGAACGGAAATTTCTTCCAGCCATAATTCTTTGTTAGGCAAGAACTTAGATAAATGAAGCGGCGTGGAACTGCGTAAGGCTTCCTGAACCTTGAGCGTCACCAGATTCTTTAATTCGCTTTCACGATTAAAGAAAAATTCGATTTCGAGCAACGGCAATGAAGCGGAATAATTGCCGTTTTCGGTTTTCCAAAAGACGCACGGAACGCGAATCGGAATCGTGTCTTCGCTGGTAAAAACTCTCCGTTTCGGCTCACGTTTACGCTTTTTTTGCTTTTTGGCGTATTCGTCATCTTCCGGCTTAACTTCGTATTCGGGACGAATATCCACGCGAAATTCAAGTAGGTTAAGCTCTTCAAACAAAACGGGCTCGTGCCAATATTCCCGCTCATAATTCCACTGCAAATATTCTTTGACCTGCGAAACTGCCAGGTCTTTTCTATCCGAAAAAGCTGCCGGAACAAAAAATTCTTCGCCGCCCGTAATCGCCTGCGAAGTATAATTTCCGCCGAAATCCTGCCACGTCAAAATTGGAATCTTAAAGGTTGCCATCGTTGTAAAGTCTAAAGTCTCAGGTCTAATGCCTCAAGTCAAAAATTAAAAAAAACGAAAAAATTAACCTTGTGTTTCATCTGTGAAACGTGGTATAGTTTCCCTGTTTTTAGAATTACCACAAAACTGCTAGAGCTCAAATTAAACCGCTATGAAAGTTACAGTTAAAGCCAAGCAAGCCGGACGAAAACACGCTTTGATTGAGAATAAAACTATTGAAATTGACAACATCGGAACCAATCCAACCTTATCCGAATTGTTAAAAGCCCTAGTCAAACAACAGGTCCAAGAATACAACAGCAAAACTGCGGGAAAAACGTTGTTGCCGTTCTTATCTAAAGACGAAATTGATTCACAGTCAGCCAACGGAAAAGTAGGATTCGGAACGATTTATAGCGAAAACAAAGCTGATTTGGAAAAGGCGCAGGAAACTGCTTTGCAAGCTTTTGAAGATGGGATGTTTGCTGTTTTTGTGGACGAAACCGAGATACAGAAATTGAATGAAACAATAGGTTTCACAGATGAAACACTTATTACATTCATAAGACTAACATTTTTAGCCGGAAGTTATTGGTAAAATCACTTAAAAAACAAATATTAAAAATCCAGGTGCAAAATGAAATTGATAAAATTACTGATTGTCTTAATTTGCTCAGTTTATGTCGTTTTCGGAAACGATTTTAAATTAGAAAAAGTTGAGTTTTTTGATATGGCAAGAAGCCGTAAAATCCCTGTTGCATTATATTTACCGAAAAATACCAAGCAAACAAAAAAAATGCCGTTAGTAATTTTCAGCCACGGATACGGACAGAATTCTCCTGATTCATATTTAGCTTATTCTTATTTGACGGAAAATTTAGCCAAAAATGGTTATTTTGTAGCAAGTATT
>DAORIL010000679.1:0-3630 GCA_035438525.1 Pyrinomonadaceae bacterium | reverse complement strand
CGTTTTGAAATGCTTGAACTCGAACGCGACCGGGTAGTTTTTCTCCCGCTGGCGTGGACGATTGTTCATCCGATTGATGAAAATAGTCCGATGTTTGGTTTGACCGAAGAAGATTTGCATAAATCTGATGCTGAATTTGCTATTTTGCTTTCGGGAATGGATGAAACTTACGCTCAGGTTGTGCATACCCGAACTTCATACAAACCGCACGAAATAAAACACAACTATAAATTTGCCAATATTTATAATGAAGTAGAAAGCGGCGAGAAGATTTCAATTGATGTCAGAAAACTTTCAAAAATTGAAAAAGTCTAAAAATAATTTACTCAATCCGCAATATTAAATATAATTGCTGAGCTAACAAACCTCCGTCACAAAGTTTTGTTGCTCAGTAAATTATGTCAAAAAATTTAGAAACTTCAGTTGAAGCAATTCGCTCAGCTATCTCCGAAGCAAGTAAAAATCTCATTGAACGTGAAACTCTGGTTGAACTGGTCGCGCTGGCGGCAGTTGCCAGTGAACACGTTTTAATTATCGGTGCGCCGGGAACGGCAAAAAGCGAAGCGGTGCGCCGAATTGCTAAAGCAACTGGCGGAAATTATTTTGAATATCTGTTAGGACGTTTTACCGAGCCAAGCGAAATTTTTGGTCCGGTGGATTTACGCAAACTAAAAGAAGGAATTGTCGAAACCGAAATTTCGGGAATGTTGCCCGAAGCAGAAATTGCTTTTTTAGACGAGATTTTTCTTGGCTCAACCGCAATTTTGAATACGCTTTTGGGAATTTTGAACGAACGAATCTTTCGACGCGGACATACGCGGATCAATGTTCCGTTGCGCGTCTGCGTCGGTGCGTCAAATGCTTTGCCGATGGATGAATCTTTAGCAGCGTTTGCTGATAGATTCTTGGTCAGACTTTTTGTTGAACCGATTGCGGATCCGCTTTTGGAAAACCTGCTTGAAGGTGGTTGGGATCTAGCCAAAAAAGATTTTTCGCACGCGGCAAAAGTTGAAGATATTGATACGCTTTCAAACTTGGTTTCAAGTGTAGATTTAAGCAAAATTCGTCCGAGTATCGCCCAAGCCGTCCGCATTTTGCGAAGTGCCGGCATCAATATTTCTGACCGCCGTGCGGTTAAAATGCAGCGTTTAATTGCTTCTGCGACAATTTTGGATGGTCGGATGACTGCCGAAATGCGCGATCTGTGGACACTCATTTATGCGGTTCCGACACACGAACAACAATCTTTGGCGCGAGATTCTCTGCATGATTTTTTAGTCGAAACTGAAAATAAAACTCTTCCTTTTGCTGCCGAAGATGCTTCGCTTGGCGCGATGGCGCGGGCAACACGATTGGTCAATATTGCCAGTGAAACTTTGCAAAATCCAACTGAAAACGAAGACGCCTGGAAACTAAAACTAGAAGGTATTGCCCGCGAGATTGATGCCGGATTCAATGCCGAAACTATTCCTGCTGATTTAGCCGAAATTCGGGCAAAAATAGTTGAAATTTTAGGCACAAAAGAAAAAGAAAATGAAGCAATTGCTGGAAATTAAATGGCAAAATCGGTTGGATTCGCTGGAGCCGCTAGCGTTGATTGCTTTTGATCAGGCGGCAATTCGTTTGCAGAAAAAACTGCTTTCGTTGGATGATGAAAAATTGTCGGCTTTGCAAGGTGTTTTTGCAGAAAATCTATTGTTCGTGCAAGGTCAAAGCGAAAATCTGCCGTGGATTAATGGTGGAATTTATCTCGGAAAAGATCAAAATGCGCCTT
Organism: Pyrinomonadaceae bacterium; assembly: GCA_035438525.1. GTDB lineage: Bacteria > Acidobacteriota > Blastocatellia > Pyrinomonadales > Pyrinomonadaceae > JAIBCC01. The sequence goes on along the minus strand of DAORIL010000679.1, from coordinate 1,856 downwards.
CGGTCTATTTGCCGACGAACTTGCGTCCAAACTTGCCACTTGATTTGTTTGAAAAAAGTTTACTGCTTAAATTTGCCGAACAAAAGCCTTTCGCTGTGGTCGAAAACAAGATAATTCCAATCGGAAAAATGCGTCCGATTTCCCGAAATGTTTTGAGCGAGATTTTATGAAACTGCCAGCCAGCCTGACACCTTGGGCAAAACATTTGCAGATTTTTCCCGAAGAAATAAGTCTCACTTTGGGAAATTATGTGCAAAAGATTTCGCCCTTTATCAATCCGATAAATTCGCTCGAAGAGATTTCCGACGGCGAACCAAACGGTTATGACGGAGTTGCGCGTCGAGGAATCTACGAGCGTTTATTGTTGTCAGAACTGGCTTTAGCTGATGGATTCGGTGATGAATTTATTCGTCGGGCGGTGATGGGCGAACATCTTTTTTTAAATCTGGCAAAAGTAAATCCGAGCGCAAAACGAGTAACAGTTGCCCTTTTTGACGCAGGAGCAATGCAGATCGGTGCACCGCGAATTGCTCATCTGGCAGCATTTATCATATTGGCAAGACGCGCCGAAGCCGTCAATTCGATGTTTTTATGGGGCGTTTTGCAGGACGAAAAAAATCTTGTTATTTCGGATGACACTGAAGCGAGTATTAAACTTTTGCTTGAATCCAGAGTTCCGCAAGATGTGATGCTAGATGATATTTTGCGTTGGCAAGAGAATTTAAACGATTTTCACCAGATGTCCGATATTTGGCTGATCGGCAGCGAAAATCTTGCGCAATTTACAGAAACTAAAAGGTTTTCGCATCTTTACGTTGATGAAGTTTTAGACCTTGAAAAACGCGAGATTGAGTTAAAAATCAAAAGTGCTTCGGGCGTGGAAAAGAAAACTTTTTTAGAGCTTCCGCCGCTGAATATCTGCACCCGGCTTTTACGAAATCCGTTTGAGATTTTACCAACGCCAACTTTCACTTCGGGAAAATTGAGCGGAAATATCACGAATTTCTTTTTTGATACGACGGGAACTAAACTTTTTGCCAAACTCGATTCGGAAAATATTCTGTCTTTTGCCATTCAGAATGAAAAATCTCCGAACATTACCAAATTACAAAATACGGTTGCTAAACTAAATCCAATTGTTCATAAATCTTACGATTCCAAGCATTATGTCGGCGTTGGACGTTTGAAAAAAGCACTTGCTTTTATTTCAAAAGTTGATAACCAGACCATTCGGCTTGAGTATCAAAGATATGGATTCAAACTCCCGCAAGGTCTTTACCAACTCGAAAACGGAGAGTTTGCCTTTCCTGAAAATGAGGATGGTTTATTGCACCTTAACAGTATCAGTCCAAGATATTCACAGTATGACGAAGCCGTAATTTTAGATGCCAAAGGCAATCTTATTTCATTGAAAGAAAAGAGCATCGTTAAATCTGATAATGTTGTTGGTTATGCCAGATTTGTTGCCAATAAAGTTCTGGCAATTACCCGCACCGAACACGAATTTATCTATGTCGGCTGTGAAGACGGAACTGATTTTCATCGGATAGTTTCGGTTTCAGATAAAGTTGAACGGCGTTCGCCTCCGGCCCAAAGAATTAAACAAGCAATGTTTGGTCGTGGCGAAAAAGGCAAAAAAGTTATGGCTTTTGAGGATGAAGCAGGAAATTGGACGATTTTGGAAGAAAATGACAACGTCAGAATAATGCCCAGACCAAAAGGCGAAGTCGTCGGCGTTTACAGTGATGCTCGATTTGCTCCAAACGCGGGATTTTTTGAATTAATGGAAGATAAGCGAACTGTTGAATTTACTTGGGCTTACGGGCGCAGAAGAGAAATTCTAAAGGCATCTGAAG
>DAORIL010000678.1:0-3631 GCA_035438525.1 Pyrinomonadaceae bacterium | reverse complement strand
AATTAAATTATTTTATGTTAATTTGGTTGCTGTAATATCTTAATCGTAAAGGCTCAGGAAACAAAAAATCATGTTCAAAAAAAGTTTAGTGTTGTTATTAATGACTTTAATGTTCAATTTGACTAATGCGAGTTTGGTTTTGGCACAGTCCCAAACAGATAAAAATACGCAATTAACCAATGAAATTAAGGCAAAAATTGCTAAGTTCGGGACGGGGGAAAAAGCAAAAGTCAAAATTGAATTGAAGGACAAAACCAAATTTAAAGGATTTGTCAGCGCTATCGAATCTGACTTCTTTTCTCTAACTGACAAAACAGGGGCAACGACCAAAATTGACTATTCTCAGGTTAAAAAGGCGGATCGTGACGGACTTTCAACCGGAACAAAAATTGCCATTTTTGGCGGAATTGGCGCAGGAGCAACCGTTCTGTTATTACTTTTCCGCTCCTATTGGTGCAACGAAAATCCTTGTTAGTTCTGAATTTAGTTATCAAAACAACAAAAAATAAACACAATTCGCTGTTTTTGTCGAATAAATATTAATTTAGTGTAAAATTGGCTATAAAAATAAAAGTATGTCAAAAACTATCAAAGAATTGTTCGATTTAACCGGTAAAGTGGCGATTGTCACTGGCGGAAGCCGTGGCATCGGTAAAGAAATGGCGGAAGGTTTAGCCGAAGCAGGTGCGAGTTTGATGCTCTGTGCACGGCGTGAAAATTGGCTAATTGAAACGGTCAATGAATTTCGGGAAAAAGGGTTTACTGTTGAAGGAATTACAGCGGATGTTGCCAAACCCGAAGATGTGCAAAAGGTTGTAGATGAAACGGTTAGTAAATTTGACAAGGTTGATATTTTGGTCAATAACGCCGGAATTTCGTGGGGTGCAATGCCCGAAGATATGCCTTTGGAACAATGGCAAAAAGTTTTGGATGTTAATCTGACCGGGTGTTTTTTGATGGCTCAAGCCTGTGGGCGCGAAATGCTCAAACAAAAAAGCGGCTCAATCATCAATATTACCTCGATCTCAGGATTGACTTCCTCTGCAAACGGTCCGTTTTATGCGGGATATGTGGCAAGTAAGGCGGGTTTAATTGGTCTAAATAGGGAATTGGCAGCAACCTGGGGAAGAAAGGGAATTCGGGTCAATGCAATTGCTCCCGGTTTTTTTCATTCACGATTAGCTGATGCGGTAATTGATCTTTACGAAAAATCTATTCAATCCAATAATCCGATTCCAAGAGTCGGAAATGAAGATGAATTAAAAGGTGTTGCGGTTTTTCTGGCTTCTGATGCTTCTAGCTATGTAACTGGTCAAACAATAGCTGTTGATGGCGGAATGACGATTTGATTTTGAACCTTAAATACCGATAATCTCAATTGAAATATTGAATTTCCAACTAATTTTGCATTAGACTGAAAGCAGGTCAATCAAATTAAAAACAAATAAAGGTTAATATTCTATGTATGAAGCTACGACGCTGAATCTGTCTTCAATTATCGAACACCATGCCCGACTGACACCTGAAAAAGAAGCGGTTATTTGGAACGAAACACGCTTAACTTATGGAAGACTAAATACTTACGTCAATCAAATTGCCAACGGGTTAAATGCAATGGGGATTGGTTACGGTGATAAAGTTGCTTTGATTTGCCCAAATTTACCGTATTTTCCAATGGTTTACTATGCAATTTTGAAGGCTGGGGCAGTAGTCGTTCCTTTAAATGTTTTATTTTCGCCCAGAGAGATCGCCTATCATTTGCAAGATTCTGATGCCAAAGCGGTTTTTGTTTTTGAAGGAACTGCCGAGCTTCCGATTGCAGAAACAGTTAAGAAGGGATTTGATGAGGTCGAAACCTGCGAACATTTGATTGTAATGACTGCAAATCCAGTTTCACCGAGCCCTTTTCCTGAACATAAAACGCTTGGGCAAATTATGTTTAATCAGGCTGAAACCTTTCAAATGTATCCGACCAAGCCTGAAGACACTTGCGCCATTCTTTACACCAGCGGCACGACCGGACAGCCAAAAGGTGCGGAATTAACGCATTCAAATATCTATTTCAATGCGATTGTAGCTTTTAATTTGCACGTTCCGGGTTTGAATTATTCCGATGGAAAACAAAAATGTTGTTTGATTACTTTGCCTCTTTTTCACACGACCGGGCAAACTGCACAGATGAATGCCCAAATGTTTGCCGGACATAAAGTTGTTTTGTTGCCAAGATTTGATGCTAAAGCTGCCTTGGATGCCATTAAAAAAGAAGGGGTAAATTTTTGGACAGGCGTTCCGACGATGTATTGGGCGATTTTGAAATATGTCGAAGAAAATAATTTAGACCCCGCCCCATATGCTGAAAGTATGGCAGTTGTCAGTTCGGGCGGTGCCCCGATGCCGGTTGAATTGATGAAAAAATTTGAAGAAACTTTTGAAGTAGTTATTTTAGAAGGTTACGGACTTTCGGAAACTTCACCGATTTCAACTTTTTCTCATCTCAATGCTCCAATCAAACCCGGCACAGTAGGCCAGCCAATTTTTGGAGTTGAAGTTCAATGTGTTGATGAAAATGATATTGAAGTCCCTCGGGGCGAGCGCGGCGAAGTTGTGATGCGAGGTCACAATATTATGAAAGGCTACTATAAACGCCCGGAAGCGACTACTGAAGCCTTCAAAAATGGCTGGTTTCATTCCGGTGACATCGGCATAATGGACGCCGAAGGTTATTTGCAAATTGTTGACCGAAAAAAAGATATGATCCTGCGTGGCGGATATAATGTTTATCCGCGTGAGTTGGAAGAAGTTTTAATGACTCATGAAGCCGTTTCTTTAGTAGCAGTTATCGGTGTGCCATGTGATAAAATGGGTGAGGAAGTCAAAGCCTATATTGTTCAAAAACAAGGCTATAATGTCAGCGAAGAGGAAATGATTGATTGGTGCAAAACTCAGTTTGCGGCTTACAAATATCCGCGTTTCATTGAGTTTAGGGACAGTTTACCAATTGGTGGAACTGGTAAAATTTTGAAACGTGCATTGCGGGAAGAGATTTCAAAGTAAGAAGTAAAAGAGTTTTATGAAAGTTTTATTTTTTGGACAAACAGCCGAAATAGTCGGCACCCGCGAATTGGAAATTTTGCTTAATAATTCAATAAAAGCCGACGTAGCCTTTGCCACGATTTTAGAAAAATTCCCGCAACTAAAAGAAAATAAACTGCTTTTTGCCGTCAATCAGGAATATTCAAAAGGTGACGAGATAATTAGCGATAACGATGAACTCGCAATTTTTACTGCTGTTTCGGGAGGCTGATTATCCACGAAAAGACACGAAGAAAACACGAAAAAACTTAAGTAATAATAAAAACTTCGTGAAAACTTTGTGAAACTTTGTGGATAAAATTTTATGGATTTTTACGAACTGACAAACGAACCATTGAATATTGGCGAAATCGCTCGTCGTGTTGTGCCAGCAAATTGTGGTGCAATCGTTACTTTGGATGGTTTTGTCCGCCAATGGACAAAGGGAAAAGAAACAATCTACCTCGAATACGAAGCTTACGAACCAATGGCTTTAAAAGAAATGGAAAAACTCATCAAGCAAGCACATGGGCAATTTGAGATCGAAAATGTCGGAATT
>DAORIL010000677.1:0-3640 GCA_035438525.1 Pyrinomonadaceae bacterium | reverse complement strand
CATCAATTGCTGAACTGATTTGAGTTTGTTATCTTCGTTCTGATGATAAAACCAGCCTGGACGAATCGAAACATCACATTCTGCCGGAATCCACGATGTTCCGTTTTCTTCGCCAATATTTAAGGCTTTTTCATCGGCAAAACCGGGAAAAGTGCCTTCGTTATCACGATTTGACCAATTTGTTTCTCCGGCAAAGCCGTTTTCATTTCCGACCCAACGAAGGTCAGGTCCGGCATCGGAAAAGATAACTGCATTTGGCTGATTTTGGCGAATTGTTCGGAAAAATCCGTCAAAATCATAAACCATTCGTTTTTTGCCATCGTTTGCACCATCAAGCCACGTTTCAAAAACTTCACCGTAGTTGGTCAAAAGTTCGCGCCATTGTTCTTTGTAAACGGCATTATATTTTGGCGTGCCGTAAAGCGGATGATTCCTGTCCCACGGCGAAATGTAGATCCCGAATTTTAGTCCGTATTTACGGCAAGCTGCAGATAATTCTTTCAAAACATCGCCTTTTCCATCGCGCCATTTTGAATTTTTGACCGAATATTCGGTAGTTTTTGAATTCCACAAACAAAATCCGTCGTGATGCTTGGCAGTAATGATAATTCCTTTCATTCCGGCATCTTTGACGGCTTTTGCCCATTGTTCAGCATTAAATTCGGTCGGATTAAATTCGGTGGCAGGTGCACGACCTTCACCCCATTCATGATCAGTAAATGTATTCATCCCAAAATGAGCAAAGGCGTAATATTCAAGTTTTTGCCAAGCCAGTTGTGATGCGGACGGAATCGGCAAAACAGGAGTTGGAGGTAAAGTCTTGCCAAAATTATTAAATGAAAATAGAAGAATAATTATCAATAAATATTTCGCTCTACTCCTTATCCAAATTTGCGATTGTTTGAAATTCATAGACTTTATTTTTCCGAATTCTGGTATTTTGTCAAAAGAAAAAGGCTCAATCCTGAACCTTTTCTTTCTCTAAATTAATTATTCTTCAACCGGAGGTCTGCCGTTTGGTGGTGGTCCGCCCATCGGAGGTCTGCCACCACCCGGTCTGCCGCCGCCCGGAGGAGGTCCCATCTTGCGAAAACTCGGATCAGGAGTTCCCATCGTGCAGCGCGGAATGAATGGATAAGTTGTTGTTAAATAATAGTGATATGTTCCTTTTGGGAATTCGGGAGTAATTCCGAAACGTCCGTTGCATTCATCTAAATCGCCCAAACCTGAAACATATTCCCAGTCTCCACCGAAAGTGCCGTCATATTTTCCGCTCGGTCCATCTGACGGACGATTACCGCTTTTAATCCGATAACTTCCCTTTAATTCTTTAACTGCGCTTTTCGTATCGTTCGGATTTGAATAGCCGAATTGCGAATAGATCGGAAAACCATCAGAAGCATAACCGACTAAAACAACTTTGCTTTGTCCGCCAAGTTTTTCAATTAAACCTTTCGGAATTCCGTGATAATGGTATGCGCCGTTTGGCTGAACGTGCGCCATACTTGAATCAACTCCGAGGTCAATCCCACCTGTCAACGCTTCGTAACGCCAGTTAAAATTTTGATTCCAGAGTTCGGCAGTTCCCGGATCAAAAGGAATTCCATTAAGTGCTACACCAAAAAGCGGCGCAAAGGTCGGTTTTTCATTTTGCTTTGGCTCAAGCGGAACACGAAAATTATACTTTTGCGGACCAATTGTATTTGGGTTGTGTGCATTGGGAAATCTTCCGGTGTCGTGATTTGGGATTCCGTTTGATTTTATAAAACGGTATCCGTCTTTTTCGGTAATTTCTACCTGATTAGTTTCGGCATTAGCATTTGTCACCTGCCATTTTGAGATAACAGCGAATCCGCCCAAAACCAAAAGAGTTACCAACAACAGATAAAAAACATTTTTCATAACATTTCTCCTAAAATAGAGTTCTCTCAATCAGCCAATAAATTCCTGCCAAAGCTACCACAACCGAACCGATTGGCACGAAACGACTGTGGTAAAACGAGCTTTTATGCAATTTCCACAAAATCGGTAAAAGCACCAAAACAACCGCGATTTGACCGATTTCGACACCTAAATTGAAAGATAAAAGGGGAATGGCAACACCTACGCCGGCGCCAATGCCGATTTCCTGCAAAGCAGAAGCAAAACCGAAGCCGTGAATTAATCCGAAAACATAAGTCAAAACCCAGCGTCCGTTCTGTTCACGTTTGAAAAGATTTTCGAGTCCGACAAAAACGATGGACAGCGCAATCAAAGGCTCAACAATGGCTGGCGAAACATTGATGATATTGAGCGTTGCCAACGAAAGCGTAATCGAATGTGCAACGGTAAAAGAAGTGACAATTTTGGCAATTTCACCAAAACTTTTGACCGTCAGCAACAAAGCGAATAAAAATAAAAGATGGTCGTAGCCGAAAAGAATATGTTCAACTCCGAGCGGCAAAAACCTTTTGAAAGAATTATTCGGCTCAAGTTTTTCAAAATCTATTGTCACCGAGCTATTTTCTGCGGTTAGAATTTCTTTGACCGTAGTCTTTTCGTCTGCCCGCCGCACATATAAGAACTGATTATGTCCGGGATTGAGTTTTGAAATTAATAAAGACTGCAATTCGACTTTCTCGCCTTGGATTCCGTGAAAGATTTGTTGAAACGCAAAAGTATGTCCGTCATTAAAGCCATATTTTGAATCACTGGCATTAATGATTTTGCCGTCCACTTTCAAAATTATTGAATGCAAACCCAAGTCGGCTAACGCTTTTTGGTCGTCAAGCGGAACGATCTTTTCAATTTCCCGCATTGAATATTCAGAACTAATAGTTAAAGTTTGATTGGAAAATTCAATATTAATTGAACTCATTCCGGCATCGTGGGCAAAAATTTTGGCAAAAAAGATAAATGCAAAACAGCAAATAAACAATGATTGTTTTAAAAATTTAGCCATAATTTTCATTAACAGACTTTTTGTTACAAATCCTTAGACTTGTGCGACTGAGAAAAAGTTGAAGCAGCTAAGTAAAGTTTTGTAAAGATTTATTGTTAATGCAACAAGTAAAATGAGGGTAGAAATTTTAATTTTCCTACCCTCACGCGGTTTAATATTTCAATTCGCTCCCACTAATTCTCCGCAAACCTGTTCCTTTGATTCCCCAACGAAGATTTAGCGCAATATCGCCACCGCCTTGAATAAATTTTAAGCGCAGATGATGAAAACCTTTTCGTAGTGGCACAACGCCCGTCAAACTTTGGGCTGAATGCAAACCGTCATTATCAACTACGATTTCATCTCCGATCCATAGAACTGCCCCATCATCAGATTCGAGTTGAAATTCGTAAATTCCATCGTTCGGAATATTAAGATAACCGTCAAAAGTCACCGCAAACGGCTCTTTCAGATCAATCTTTTTCGCAAATTGTGCGAGCTGAATTGATTTCGTTTCACCTGTTTCGGTGGGGGTTGCTTGTTCAATTTCTTTGACCGATTTGAAAGCATTTTTGTAGAAGGCAAACTGAACACCATCTTTTTTCGGTTCGGCTTTTGCAGCTTCGAGATAAGAACGGCGTAACAAAGTTGCCGCAAAAATTACGCTTTTTCTACCGGCTTCAGTCACTACAATCGTTTTTAATTCTTTCTTTTCGTTTT
>DAORIL010000676.1:0-3647 GCA_035438525.1 Pyrinomonadaceae bacterium | reverse complement strand
CGACTCACCTTGCAATTTTGGCTTCGACCGGTTCGGGAAAATCCTACACGGCTGGCGTTTTGGTCGAAGAATTGATGCGTCCGTTCAATCGGGCAGCGGTTTTAATTGTTGACCCACATGGCGAATATCACACGATGCAGTCAATTCAAGGGAGTGCAATTTTCAAAGGCTCGGACGGTTATCAGCCCGAAGTGAGGATTTTTACGCCAGATAAAATCAAGGTGCGTTTTTCGACCTTGACCGAAGCCGACATCAAATATTTGTTACCCGAAGGAACTTCCGACAAAATGCTCCATTTTCTCTCGCAAGCCTTTCGGACTTTGACCGATTCACCAATGGCAGAGCGCAAACTGTGGGGCTATCACGATTTGCGCGAGGCAGTTGTCCAACAAAAATACGGTGCAGAAGGCAAGTCAGGCGACGGCGGAAATGTCAGCTCGATAGAAGGTTTGTTATGGCGTTTGGATTCGCGTTTTGACAAACGGGACGGGATTTTTTCCGATTCCGAACATATTGATTTGAAAGAGCTTTACGCGCCCGGACGTTGCACGATTTTTCAACTTTCGGACATCGAACAGCACGAACAACAAGTCATAGTTGGCTCACTCCTGCGCCGAGTCAATAAAGCCCGTATGTTCACGGTCAAAGGCGAAGCGCAACCGAATACCGAAAATTATTTGCCCTATCCTGTCTTTAATCTTTTGGAAGAGGCTCACCGTTTTGCACCAGCCGGCGCGAGCGTTGTTTCGACCAATATTTTGAAGCAAATTTTATCCGAAGGACGCAAATTCGGTGTCGGAATTGGTTTGATTACCCAACGCCCCGGCAAACTTGACCAGGATGTTTTATCGCAATGTATGACGCAAATCATTATGCGAATCGTCAATCCGATTGACCAAGACACCGTAGCCAAATCAGTCGAAGGCGCAGGACGCGCAATGATTGCCGAATTACCCGCACTAACCAAAGGACAAGCGATAATTTCGGGAGTCGGCATCAACACTCCCGTTATGTGCCGCATCCGTCCGCGTCTAACGCAACACGGCGGCGAAACCTTTGACGCACCCGACGAGTGGATGAAATGGCATTCAGGCGGCGAAAAAGAGAAACGCGAGCAGAGTGAGGCATTATATGCGAAGCCTGAGAAGCCGAGCGAGAAAATTGGTGGATTTAGGATTTAAGGAGAATTTATGAAATTATTTCTCAAAATATTTCTTTTAATTCTTATTTTTGCTTCAACTCAATTAGCGCAGGATGGACGAATTGACGAATTTGGAAAAGGAAACTCTGAAACTTTATCAGCTACGCTTTCGGGTTTGACATTCTCGTTAAGAGAAAAGCCCACAGCAAAAGGTTACATCGTAATTTATACCGATAAAAAAACTTCAATAGGTTTTCCAATTCGTTATGGCGAAAGAATAAAAAAATATCTCACTAAAGTTGCCCAGATTCCGTCTGAACGATTTGAAATTATCAATAACGGAATAAAAGACGAATTTATAACGCAACTTTGGATTGTTCCAAACGCTGGAAAATTTCCTTTGCCTGAGTCGGTGAAAGAAGAAATTGACCTGACTAAAACTGTAAAGTTTGATAGTTTCAACTTTCCTCATCCGTTGGATGGAGGTTGTTGCATAATTGATACTTTTAAAGCAGATGAAAAGAATGCGTCTTTAGACAAATTTGCCCAAATATTAAAGGAGAATTCCAATTTAACTGCTTATTTGATTTTTTATGGTCAATATTGCACTAGATGTTCAGTAGGAGATGTTTTTCTTGATTCAACCAAAGAAATAAATCACATCTTACGAAAAGAGAAAAATAATTTGGTCAAAAAGCACAAAATTGAAAGTTCGAGAATTAAAACAATAAACGGTGGTTACAGAGAATGGCAAGAGATGGAACTTTGGTTTGTTCCCAAAAGCGAAAAGGCTCCGAAAGCCACACCTAAAACTTTTCCGAAAAAGAAAAGGACAGAGAAGAAGAACAAATAGCCAAATCCGCCATTCCCAATCCTAAATCCAAAATCTAAACCCCTGATTATTAAACAGTTGTCGCATAGCGACCAATGAATTTAGCCGTGTCTTTCAAGGCACGGTTAAATTCAACAAACGAGCCTGTCGCGTCAGCGACAATTGAAAATGACTATAAACTCAGCCATCGCTCACGCGACGATAACTAAACTCTTTATTTTCCGTGCGTTAAAACACACGGCTAAAATCGGATTATCGCTACGCGATATTTTTATTCAACATTCTATTTACGATATTTTATTCTGCGATACTTTATTTAAGGAAAAGGATTGGACGAATTTTTAATTCCTAAATAAAATAGATTTCCCCCCTCTTCAAAAATTTTATGGCAAATACATATTCATCATTGTTCTTTCATATTGTTTTCAGCACCAAAAATCGCAATGAATGGATTGATGTTGAAATTGAAAATCGTGTTTGGGCTTACATTGGCGGAGTTGCCCGAAAGCATAATTGCACCGCAATTCAAGTTGGTGGAATTGAAGACCATATTCACGCACTTATTTTGTCACCGACAACTTATTCTCCGAGCCAAATCGCTCAATTTTTGAAAGGTGAATCTTCAAAATGGATTCACGAAGAATTTCCAAAATTAAGCAAATTCGGATGGCAGGATGGTTATTCAGTTTTTTCGGTAAGTAAATCAATCGTGCCAAAAGTTGTGAACTACATCAAAAATCAGCGTGAACATCACAAAGGTAAAACATTTGAAGAAGAATATTTGGAGTTATTAAAATTACACGAATTAGATATTGTTGATGAGAAATTTCTGTTGGGATAATTTAAGGCTACTGAGAAAATGGGAAATTCAACAAATTTAATTTCGTTTCCGCACAGTCGCTTTTCGGTCTTTTTTCGCCAATATCCAAAAAAATAGACATAGTTGACTCCTGACATTTTGCTTTTTCGCAACCTCTGATAAAATTCGACTGTTCTACTAACAATTTACAATTTACCAAACGCTTTTATTCGTGAGCGAATCCAGGAGATTTATGAAGCCAATCATCGTATCAATATTGATGTTTGTTTGTTGCACCGCTTTGTTTGGACAACAATCCACCAATAAACAAAAATTTACGGACAAAGACAAACCAAGTGCAACAGACACTACCAAAGCACCCGCCCAGCCGATTGATCAGGCCTACACGGATTCAATCATCAAAAACACCACTGACAAAATGTTTTTGACGGAATTGATCAATTATCTTCCGTCATCGGCAAAGGTTCCAAGTCCCGACAAAATTCTTGGCTATCCGGTTGGCACTCCGAATAAATTGACCTATACCAAAGATCAATATCGTTATTATCGTGAATTGGAAAAAGCTTCGCCTCGAGTAAAAACATTTCTCGCTCCTGAGAAAAGCGAAGAAGGACGCGACCAAATGTTGGTAGTGGTTGGAAGCGAAGAAAATTTGGCAAAACTCGCCCGCTACAAAGAAATTACCGGAAAGCTCGCCGATCCGCGCAAATTGGATGATGCCGGTGCACAAGCGTTGATTGCTGAAGGAAAAGTTTTCTATTGGGCTTCAGGTTCAATCCATTCTACCGAAACGGGCAGTCCCGAAATGCTGATGGAATTGGCTTATCGGCTCGCGGTTGACGAATCTCCTTTTA
>DAORIL010000675.1:0-3649 GCA_035438525.1 Pyrinomonadaceae bacterium | reverse complement strand
AGATGTTTATGGCGCAGTTGTCGCGGGCATTGCAACGCTGGCAGGACCATTACATGGCGGTGCAAATACTGCCGTAATGAAAATGCTGCTCGAAATCGGTGAAGTCGAAAATGTTGATACCTGGTTAGAAAACGCACTTGCTACCAAACGCAAAATTATGGGAATCGGTCACGCAGTTTATAAAACCGAAGATCCGCGTGCGACCAATTTGAGACGTTTCAGCAAACGAATGGCAGAAAAAACAGGTATTACCAAATGGTATGAAATGTCGGAAAAAATCGAAAAAGAAATGCTTGAGAAAAAAGGAATGCACCCGAATGTGGATTTCTACTCAGCTTCGGCATATTACCTGATGGGAATCCCAACTGACCAATACACTCCGATTTTCGCAGTTTCGCGCATTTCGGGTTGGACGGGTCACATTTTGGAACAATACGGAAATAACAAATTGATTCGTCCACGAGCCGAATACATCGGCGCACGGGATTTGAAATACGTTCCGATTGCGGAAAGATAATTTCAAGTAAAAAATAAAAAGTAAAAAGGCAAAGTTGGAGAAATTCAACTTTGCCTTTTTTATTTACAATCTTAATTACATAGTTTATGATGTATGCAACTATGAGAAACATTATTCCAATTACAGATTTACAACGTCAGGCAGGGCAAATAATTGGCAGTTTAAACGACAGCGAAGAGCCAATTGTGGTAACCCAACGCGGACGGGCTTCGGCCGTGATTATTTCCGCTGAAAGATACAGCGAAATTGAAGCCGATTTGAAAAGGCTTGACGAATTGGAATTATTGGAAATGGTTGAATTATCACGCCAAGAAAAAGCCGAAGGCAAAATTCTCAGTCACGACGAAGTAAAAAAACGTCTTAAATTTCCAATTAAATGATGAACTTTATTCAATGGACAAACTCAGCTTTTAATGAATTGGAAGTGTTGCCTGAAAAAATCGCTTTTGAAATTATCGGACAAGTTGATTTATTGGCAGAATTCCCCGAACTTGGTGCACCTTTAGAAAGTAGATTTGCGAGTTTGAAAGAGTTGCGCCATTTGGTCATTAAACGAAATTGGCGAGTTGTTTATGAGTTTGATTCGGAAGAAAAAACGATTTTTATTTTAGCGGTTCAGCATTGTCGGCAACAATTGCTCCCAATGCGCGATTTGAAAAGACGGAAACGTCAAACTGAATAAAAAAGGCAAAGTTGGAGAAATTCAACTTTGCCTTTTTACTCATGATTATACCAATTTTCAATTTCCAGTCTGCTTATCTTTCTCGGTTTGATTCTGAGCATTATGATCGTCGCCCAATGAAATGCCGAATATTCTTGGATTATTGATAAATTCAGCCAGTTTTTCGGGGCTAAAAGTAGCGCGGATGACAGCAGCATTTTCTTTATCAACTGTAACCAGCATTAATTTGACGTTTTTTCCGTCCTCACGCATATAGGCATAGACTTGTTGAGCATCACGGGAGCGAACACGGATGACGGGACTCCATTCAGAACTTAATGAATTTTTCATTGCCGATTGCATTTCTTCATCGAGCGTGGCGCGGGAAAATTTAAGGTCTTCAAAGAGCGTAACATTAAAACTCTTAACTCCAGCGGGGCGCACCATTTTGACCGCAAAACGCGCTAGCCACATAAAATGTAAGTTGACCTTTTTTGCTTGATATTTAGTTTTTAGATGCTTGACGACTAAATCAAATTCATCATCTTTTGCCGAAACGGAAGGAGCAACAAAGGTCAAAGCTAATAGTAGAAAAATTGCGGTTATAAAATATTTCTTCATAGTTTTATAGGGAAATGACTTTGGATTTACTCTAAAAATCGCAAATCGCAAATCCAAAATCACAAATCCCATTGCTCCTTATTTAGTTTTCATTATCCGGTTTTTTACCTTTTTTAGTTGTTGGCGAATCGTTTTTATCTGAACCAGTCTCAATATCAATCTTTGGAATATTTAATTTTCCGCTTAATTCGACCAGCGTATCAATATCAATCGGACCAATTACATTGACCACTCCGACACTTTTTGAGCCGGATAAAACAACTGCTACGCCACTCATCGTTTCGCCCGTGAACATCGTGAAAATATCAATTTTTTGATTATCTTTTTTACTGCGAACATTGGCGATTTTTTCCCAACCCGGAGCTTTCAATTGTGTGCGAATTTCGTCAATATCGGTCGCATCATATTGATTTTCTTTGTCAAAATTATACATTCTGACGTAAATTCCTTTTAAACCTTTGATTGCTTCGCCAACGGTTTTGGCATCTTTATCGTTGACTTTGATTAAAACCCGCTTGGCTAAATCAAGCAGTTTGCCGTCAATATTTACTTCGACGACATCTTGCGCTTTTTCTTCGAGTTTGTTCAGCTTTTCAAAATGAATCCGCGCCGGTTCCTGAGCATTGTTTGCCACTACCACGACCAATACAAAAAGCATTGGCAGAATAAATTTAATTGTATATTTTAAGTATGATTGCATATTTTCCCTCTGGTTTTTTATTTTAAGGATTTAATGACTGAAGTTGTTTCTTCGCCGCCATTTACCTTGTCTTGAACTTCTTTTAATTTTGAACCCGTAATCGAAAGTGCCAGCATCAATTGGTCGTAAGCGTATTGTTCTTCATCAGTTAGCTTGACTTTTGGGGCAATTCTTTTCGATTTAATTTTACTAATGACAGGTGCCGAAACTTTTTGGCGATAACTAATATTGAATGGTTTCGGGACAAATTCTTGCTTTGGAGGTTTTTCAACAATTTGAATCGGCGCAACATTTATCGGGGCAATTACAGTTTTTGAGGAATTTTGATTGATTGCAGTTAAAGCCAAATCTTGTTTAGTTGAAAGTTTTGACCAAACAAAAAAGCCGCCAATCAATAAAGCGATGCAAGTTGCAAAAGAAAGCGCAAATCTTAGCGATAAAAGCGAAAACTTCGGTTTCGTTTCGACAATTTTTGCCGGAAGTTTTGGCGCGTTAGACTCTTGGTAGCGAAAGACCTGAAGCGTTTTTTCTAACTCCTCAATTTCTGCATCTTCACCTATTTTGTCCCACAAATAATCGTTTTCCATTTCTTTTTTACTCCTGTAGCCCAAGTTTTTGGCGTAAGAGTTTCATTCCCCGGTGTAAATTTACCCGCACCGATTCGGGGGTTAATCCCGTTCTATCGGCAATTTCGCTGCCTGTCATTCCTTCTACCAACCGTAAAATCAAAGTTTCCTGATATGTTTCCGACAAACTGCGAATGACGGCTAAAACTTCTCTTGCTTCATGTTTGGCATTCGGATTATGGCTTAGATCTTCCGAAAGCTCTTCGGTTGGTTTGTTATAACGATAAAATTCGTTTGCACGGTTTCGCGCGATCATTGCCAGCCACGCACCAACCGCATTTTTATCCCGCAAAGAACTGATATTTTTATAGGCTGCCAAAAAAACTTCCTGCACAATGTCGTCAACTTCGTCGTATGGCACTTTTGCCAGCACAATGCCGTGAATCATCCGAGAATAAAGCCGGTATAGTTCATCAAATGCTTCTTGTTCGCCCGCACAAATTCTTTCAACTAACCGCGCTTCGGGTTTCATTGGTGTTGAATCTTCTGCTTGGCGGCTGGCTAAAAAATAAAAGTTAGCGGTC
>DAORIL010000674.1:0-3653 GCA_035438525.1 Pyrinomonadaceae bacterium | reverse complement strand
GGAATAAATCGTAAGCAAATAGCGATTGGTAAAAAGATCAGTAACCAATCAAGCGAAGGTTTGAACCACGAAGTTGATTTTTTTTTCGTCATATTTGTTTGGATATTGGGTTAAATTGTTGAAATTATCGCACAAAACCACAAAAAAAAGGAAAGCCATTTTAACTTTCCTTTCGCTTGGCTAATTTATATCAAAACTCTTAATCCTTATAAATTTTAACAACAGGTTTGCCATTTTCATCAATATAAGCCCGATACATTCCCTCAGAATTAAAGGAAATTCCGATGTTTCCGTTTTTATCCAACGCAACAACACCGCCATCACCACCCATATTTTGCAGCTTCTTTTGAATCACTTCGTCAACGGCTTGCTGGATCGGTAAACCTTTATATTCGACCAGTGCCGAAATATCTCGGGCGACTCCGATTCTAATAAAAAACTCGCCCCAACCTGTTGCCGAAACTCCGCAAGTTTGATTATTAGCATAGGTTCCCGCGCCAATTATCGGAGCATCGCCAACCCGTCCATATTTTTTATAAGTCATTCCGCCAGTTGAAGTTCCAGCCGCTAAATCGCCATTCTTATCCAAAGCAACCGCGCCAACTGTTCCAAATTTATTCGACGGGATTTTTGGGGACTCGGTAGTAAATGGATTGTTTTGGTCTATCACATTCAGGCTTTGTTTTTTACCTTTGGCCTTGGCTTTTTCTTCTTTAATTACCTCTTGGAGGGCATCCCAACGCATTTTTGTCCAAAAATATGAAGCCGGAACGAGCTCAATTTTTTGTTCTTTGGCAAATTGCTCCGCGCCGTCACCAACCATCATCACGTGGGGAGAATTTTCCATTACTTTTCGCGCCAAACTAATCGGATTTTTAACGTGATGCAATCCGGCAACTGCGCCCGCTTTCAAGGTTTTGCCGTCCATAATCGATGAATCAAGTTCATTTTTACCATCCGCCGTAAAAACTGCACCTTTTCCGGCATTAAAAAGCGGTGAATCTTCTAAAATTCTGATTGCAATTTCGACTGCATCGAGACTCGTTTTTCCTGTTTGCAAGGCGTTGTAGCCTGCCAACACTGCTTCTTCGAGCTTTTTACGGAATTCTGCTTCTTTTTCAGGCGACATACTTGCTCGGGCAATAACTCCCGCGCCGCCGTGAATAATAAACATCGGGCGTTTAGCTTGGGAAAAGGTATTTAGCGGCAAAACTACCAGTAAAACTAACAGAATGAAAGACACTAGATATTTCATTTGACAGACTCCAAAAATTTATTTTTACAAATTTAGATTTTTCCGATAAAGTTTATCACAAAGTTTCAATCAATCATTGCAGAGGAGAAATGGTCATGAAAAATCTTTTGGCTAAAAATTTGTTTTTGTTGATTTTGTTGTTGTCGCTATTTTCTGCTTTTTCTTTTGCCCAAACTCAGATTGAACAGGAAATATTAAAAGAAATAAATACTGTCCGTCAAAATCCGCAAATATATATTGCACATTTGGAAGAATTCAAAAAACTTTTTCGAGGCAAAACCGTCGAGTATCCCGAAAATATATTAATGACAAATGAAGGAACATCGGCAGTTGATGAAGCGATTAAGTTTTTGCAGAAACAAGCTAAACTTGAACCGCTTACTTATTCTGCGGGGTTAACCAAACCTGCCAAATTACAGTTAAATGATTTATTGGAGAATTATTCGCTCGGTCACACCGGCAAAGATGGGAGCGATCTTCCGAAACGAATCAGCAGATTTGGAAAATACAACAAACTTGCCAGCGAGAATGTAATTGACCAAATGAGTAATCCGAAAGATATTGTGATGCTGATGATTGTTGATGATGGAGTAAAAAGTCGTGGACATCGAAAGAATATTTTTAACAAAACATTTAAACTTGCCGGAGTTGCCTACGAAGTTAATTCAAATAATATGCCTGTTACCGTAATGGTTTTTGCAGATAGTTTTGTTGAAAAATAATGGGTGAAAGGACAATAGAGGTTTATTTTTTGACTCCGATTAGATTTTATCAAGCCTATAAAAGAAAAGAGTGGAAAGCAAACCGCTTCCACTCTAAAAATTTGGACTTTATTAATTTATCTGACCGTTTATTTAACTCCGGCACGACGGCGCATTTCTGCCAATAATTCCTCATCACTGACTGCTGCAATTTGGGGTGCATTGACTGTGTTGAGCTGTTTTTTCTCTTCTTCGGTCTGTGCCGCTTCTTCTTCAGCTTCGCGCATTCCTTCCTTAAAAGCTTTGCGCGATTGTCCAAGTGATTTAGCTAACTGCGGCAAACGGCTGGCTCCGAATAATAAAAATAAGACCGCGACAATTAATATAATTTCTGTTGTTCCTAATCCCATAACAATTTTCCTATCTAATTATGATGCTAACTCTTTCTCAAAAGTCTATAAAAATCATCATAGCAAAATTTTATTTATTTCGCTCCAAATACTAGACTTTTTCTTTAAATTTATCCATCGCATTAACCAATGCCGAGGTAATTCCCGGTTCGCTGACTGAGTGTCCGGCATCTTTGACCACGATAAATTCAGCTTCGGGAAAAGCCTTGTGCAAATCCCAGGCAGAGGTGATCGGGCAGACCACATCATAACGTCCCTGGACAATGACGGTTGGGATATGTCTAATCTTATCAATATTTTCCAATAAATAATTTTCAGTCGGGAAAAACGAATTATTGACAAAATAATGACATTCGATTCGTGCCAAAGCAAGTGCCTCGTGTTCGCCTTCCCAATGATTCATCAAATCATCGCTCGGATAGAGTTTTGAAGTCGAACCTTCCCACACGCTCCACGCGCGCGCCGCCGAAACCCTAACTTTCTCATCATCGCTGGTCAAACGTTTATGATAGGCGGTAATAAAATCGCCGCGCTCGTCTTCGGGAATTTCGTCGCGGTATCGTTCCCAAAAATCCGGAAAGATCTCAGACGCACCGTATTGATAAAACCATTTTAATTCGGACTTTCGGGTTAAGAAAATCCCGCGTAAAATCAAGCCCAAACATTTGTCAGGATGAGTTTCCGCATAGGCAAGCGAGAGAGTGCTGCCCCACGAACCGCCAAAAACAAACCATTTTGTAATCCCGAATTTTTCGCGCAAAGCCTCAATATCGTTGATTAGATCCCAGGTTGTATTTTCGCGTAATTCATAAGGCGGAGTTGATTTCCCCGAACCCCGTTGATCAAAAAGGATAATGTGATAATGTTTCGGATCAAAGAATTGGCGATACATCGGCATAATTCCGCCGCCCGGTCCGCCGTGGAGAAAAACGACCGGAACACCATTTGGATTCCCACATCTTTCGTAGTAAATTTCGTGAATATCGGAAACTTTTAACATCCCCGAATCAAAAGGATTAATATCAGGATACAGAGTCTTCATAAACCGAATATACTAAGCGTTTAGTAAAAAGTAAAAAGTAAAAAGTAAAAAATTAACTGCGTTTTGCAACTTTAACTTTTGCAAAAACATCTTTTTATTGTGCAATTTCATTCCAAATTTAGAATTTTCTTGCTGATGCTGGCGCTTGGGTTGGCTTCGTTTAGATTTTATAGCTACGTTTACGAAAGTTGGACTGAGGTTCAGGTTGATGTGCCTCAAGTTAGGTCTGAAACGCCGATTGTTGT
>DAORIL010000673.1:0-3663 GCA_035438525.1 Pyrinomonadaceae bacterium | reverse complement strand
AAAACCTGGTGCAAAGTGCAATAACGGCAACCGTTAACCATCGAAACGGCAAAAGAAATTTGCAGTTGAATATTGCGGTCAATCGTCCATCCTGCACGATTTGCTGTTCCGAACTCACGCCAAACTGCTTGAAAATCAGGAACCCGCATCATCGCCCGTTGTGAATTGGCAATTCCAACCCCAAGACTTTGTTTTGGATCTTGCGTCTGTTTTGCATTGGCAAGTGCCAAACTCCCTGCGTCTAATTCCTTATCTGAAACTAAAGCTATTCGCGCATTCGGTGCAGAAAAACGCGGCAAATTTTCTGGCGTTTTGGCATTTGCCGTCAAAACCCAATCTTCGACAGGTAAATTCAAAGCCTCGACCATTCGCGTAAAATAATTGAAAAAGCAAACCGTCATCGTTAATTCGACAATCTGCGAATCATTGTAAACTGCGCGAGTTTTGGCAAAATCTAAATCCGAAACGCCATGAATATCTTTAGTTAAAAGTTCGGCGTAACGAATCGCAATTTGTTCAGATTCGGACAAAGGTTTGTTGGATTTGAGATTGGCTAAAACCGCATTTCCCTTTTCACTCGCTTTGAGCCAGCGAGATGAATGCGAGAAAAGATACGACGAGTTGTAAATCTGCGAAATCTTCAATGCCATCGCCATTTTGGTTTCCGGCGCAACCGTTCCGCCATAAACAAAGGTTTGAACTAAATTGGCAAATTGCGGAGCTGCTTTGGTGTTGGCAGCTAAAGCCTTGATGTAATTCGGAACATTCGCCGTTTCTAAAGCATCCGCGTTTTTGATATTGGTAACATCGGCTAAAGCTACTCTCGGAGTGACATTTTTCTTTGTCGAAATATCAACAAACTGTTGACCAAAAGCCGAAAAAACAAACGATAAAACTAATCCAATAACTAAAAACTTTTTCATACTGCGCTCCTAATTTTGCCCTTTTTCTTACTGTAAAATATATTCCATCGAAAATCGTCCGATGTAAATTTTGCCTTTTTTCTCAACCGACGGTTCAATTAAAACCGAATAAATCGCCCCTTTTTTCTGTTCAACTTTGGCTTTGACCGAACCGACAAGTTTTCCGTTTTTTGCTTGATAAAATGAAACACTCAAAGTAGTATTATCAACCCGTTTTGAGCCGAAAACATATTCGCCTTCTTTCAAAACAACTTTTCCCAAACTCAAATTTTTCGCAGTTTTCAAATAATGCGTATATTTTCCGTCTGCCTCGTAACCCGCCGTGATAATTACCACGCTGAAAATTTCATTTTTCCCATCCGTCACGCCAGAAGCTGTCCGAAATTCGGTTTCGATGTTTTCTTTGATAACAGGGGCTTTTTCGGGAACTGTGCTTTTTAATTCGGATTCTGACATTTTGCGCCAATCCTGGGCAAAAGCCGAAAGCGAGAAAGCTAAACAAAATAATAAAATACTTAAAATTTTCATAAAATCATTTTCACCGCAGAGCCACTGAGACGCAAAGTATGCGAGAAAAAATCACTTCTGATTTTATTCCTAAAATCTCACCGTCTTTGCGCCTTTGCGGTTAAACTTTCCTAAAACATAAACTTTGCGCTAACTTGCACATTTCGTGGATCAAACGCCTGAGTTGATTTGCCAAAATTTGCTAATGATAAATCTGCGTTTGGCAAATACAAATTAACATTATTCAGCGCATTAAACGCTTCGACTTTCAAGATCAAATGTTTCGTTTCGGTAAAATTGAACTTTCGCGCAACGGACAAATCAAGTGTTGTGTAGCCCGGTCCGCGATAGGTATTTCTGCCCAAACTTCCGTCTGTTCCAGCAACCGGCGCAGGAAATTGCGACGCGGTAAATAATCCATTGATGAAGTCTCGGTTTGTCCAACTGGTGTTCAAACCTGTTGGTGCATTTGGACGATCATAAAATCCACCGCCGACTGCACCGCCGCCGCCATCACGATTGTAATCGCCGCCTGCTGTCGAAGCGGCACCATTCCAAACCGAAAAAGGTCTGCCGGATTGTGCCGAGAAAATTGCCGAAATCTGCCAATCTTTGGTTAAATATCCCACCCAATCTTTGCGCCCTTTGAAAATCATCGGATTCCAGGTGCCGGCAAAGGCAAAACGATGCGGAATATCAAACAAACTTCGTGCCCGTTCGCAACGCAGACAATCAATATTCTGCGCCCCTTTACCCGGTTCTGAATTATCGGCAAATTGTCCGGTCGAAGTATCGCTCGAAGTATCTAACCATTTGGAATAGCGATAGTTAGTCTGAATCGAAAAGCCTTTCGCAAAACTTCTTCTAAGTTCAACTGTCCCGCCATGATAGCTTGAATTGACACCATTGGTCACAAAAAGCAAAGTCTGAAAATTCGGATTGATGCGGTCTTCAACACCATCCAAAAGGTCGCCTTTGAAACGGTTGAGATCGTCAATGCGCTCCAGATTAACTCCGATGGTTCCATTGTAACCTAATTCAAGAATCCATCCCGCAAAAAGCTCCCGTTGAGCATTAACGAAGAAACTTTCGCTGTATTGCGTTTTAATATTTGGGTTGACGACAAATCCCGTCGGACGAATCCGCCGTGTTTCACCCGGTAACGGATTGACCCCGCCCTGAGCGTTCAAACCGCGTGCAAATTCTGGATTAAACGGAACAGGAATGCCATATAAAATCTTTGTTCCGATGCCTTGCGATGGTTGCGCCACAACTTGCACAGCGTCCGGCGGTAATGCCCGCGCACCTGCGATTGATTGTCCGTGATGCGGTTGAAAAGCTAAAGAAAAACCTGCCCGTAAAACCGTTTTGTTATCGCTAAACGGATTATAAGCAATTCCTAATCGCGGCGAAAAATTAGTCTTTTCAGGTTTGTAAAGTCGGTCAACTCTACCAACCGAAGCATTGGCGATTTGTTCGCGCAGACTATTTCCGCTGCCTAAAATTATCGAAGAAAGCAGACCGTCTTTTTCTTTTGCATCGCCAAAATAATCCCAACGAACTCCTAAATTAAAATTCAGATTTGACGCGGCTTTCCAATCGTCCTGAGCAAACAATCCCATTTCAAAAACGCGGAAATAACGCGGAAATCCGGTTGGGTTTCCATCAGTCGGATTAACCGTAATCGTTTGTCGAAACGGCTGGTCATTCAAAAAACTCGCCAAACTCGTAAAAGTATAACTTCCTGCACTTGCAGGTCCAATCGAAAGTCCTTTAGTAATTTTGCGCCCTTCTCCACCAACACGAACCGTATGATTTCCCCGCACGAACGAAAGTGTATCGCGGACTTCGTAGGTTTTTAGCTTAGTTCTGGAATTGAAAATATCGCCGAACGGAGCAGTAATTCCTGTGATCGTAATTTCAGGCACAACGGCATCATCGTTGCCGCGATTAGAATTAACTAAACCAACCGAAAAACGGAGATCATTAACAAATGTCTGTAAAGTTTTGATGTAGCCAAAATTAAAGTTGCCAAAATTTCCTTTGTAAAAACCACGTTCTCCGCGCATCGCTTTGCCGTTGGTCGCGGCTGCCGAACTCGTTCCGCCCTGGTCACGTTGCGATTCGGAGATCCAACGAAAACTAAAACGGTCTTTGTCGTCATTCATCGAATGGTCAGTCCGCGCCAAATATTGGTCAAAACGAATGTAGTCGCGCAAATTGACGCTTGCAT
>DAORIL010000672.1:0-3676 GCA_035438525.1 Pyrinomonadaceae bacterium | reverse complement strand
GTTCGTATTGCTCCAGAATCGCCAAAGCTTCGTCAAATTCAAACCGCAGCAATTTGCATTGATGAGCAAAAAATATTTCTTCAAGGTCGTGGTGCAAATCTAAAAGTTCGCTTAAATTTCGCATAATTACAACTAAATTTTATCACCTCATCAATAAATTCAGTTAATGCGTTTCGCTGGTTAATCTATCATCTTTGACATCAATTTTTATTTCGCCTCCGCCTTCAACTCCGAAAGTTTCAAACGCGGCAGATTCAACAGCCGTAATCAATTCGGTTTGTAAACCTCGTGCACCCGTTCCGCGTTTGTCGCAACGTTTGACGATAAAGTCAAGCGCTGTATCAGTTACAGAAAGTTTTAAGCCCTCGCCTTCAAACTCGTTTTGAAATTGAGGTAACACATTTTCGATTAAGATTTGGCGCAGAACTTCATGATCAAGTTTAGGAAAACTGACGATGCGCGAAAATCTGCCGATCAATTCGGGTAAAAATCCGAATCTTTGAAAAGATTGCGCCTCCTGCTCGGTCAAAATTTCGGCATCGGTCTGATTTTTTTGCTGAAAGCCGATGTTAGCGCGATTTTCTTTCAAAATTTCTTCAAAACCGGAAAACGCACCGCAAACGACAAACGGAATGTCCTGTGTCGAAAGTTCGGCGCGATAACCGTATTCGGAAAATCCGTAATCCATTGGGACGGTAACAGTTGTGCCTTGGAGCATTGCCAGTAATTCGCGTTGAACGCCGTAACCCGAAACGTCTTTAGTTGTCCCTTGTCCGGCAAATCTGGCGGAACTTCCCGACGAAGCGAGCTTGTCGAATTCATCTAAACAAACCACTCCACATTGAGCGAAATGCGGATTACCATCAGCGTGCAAAATTAGCCTGGTAAGAATTGTATTAACGCTATCACCAACATAACCGCTTTCGGTAAAGCTCGTAATATCAACAATTACGGTCGGAATTTTGAAGATTGCTTGAAAAAGAAGTTCAACCATAAAAGTTTTTCCGCAACCCGTCGGACCAATCATCAAAACATTTTGCTTGGTCGGCAATTTGGTGCGGTCAACTCCTTCGACGTGAATTCTTTTGAGGCGGCGAACATGACGATAGCCCATCAGCGACAGTGCCCGACGTTGTTCATCCTGCCCTTTGTAGCCAAGTTTATCGAGTTCAACAAAAATCTCGCGCGGGCTGAGCAAAGGTAATTCTGCGACAAAATCTTTTACTTTTTGAATATCGGTCGGCGTTTCTTCAAAATTGATTTCTTCATTAAAATCGTCTTCAAAGTTAAATGGATTATCGTCAATATCGTCAAAATTTTTATTCATTTTTTTACTGATTCACAGAGATAAAGGAGATGAAAAGGGATAAGAAAAAGTATCCTTATGAATTTTCTAAATCCCTTTGAATGAATTTTACGAGTTAGTTTGTGCGTAATAAATTTCTTCGTAAGGTTGTAAAACTACCCAACCTTGACCTTGGAAAGCCAGTTGGAAAGATTCACCGCTTCCGCGTCCAAAAAGTGTTTTGAGCGAAATATCGGTTTTGATGGTTGGAGTTAAATTTCCTGACCAGGCGACAGTTGCATTTGGATCGGTATAAACCGGGTTCTCGGGTGTTACCACCAACGTAATCGGGTCAAAATGCGTAGTGATCGCTACTGCGCCCGTGCCGCTAAGTTGCATATTGAACAAACCGCCTGCTGCCATTCCGGCTACGCGGCGCATTAATTTAATATCCCATTTAATCGTATCCTGAAAGGCTAAAATATTGTTGCCATTGACATAGAACATTTCGTTTTGCAGCTCCAGGATCCGCACTTTTTTACCGCTTTCGGCAAAATAAACTCGTCCGTTTCCTTCGGCTTTCATCATTGGGGCTTTTTCGCCGGACACAGCTTTTTTCAAAAAATTACCGATTCCGCCTTCCAAAACTCCTTCGCGTTCAAATTTGACATTGCCAACATAGCCGATCATCGAACCAAGTTTTGCCCAAACACGACCATTGAGATTGACTTCGAGCAGATATGGATTTTCCAATTCAAAAGGCTCACGACGGTCATCACGTTGTGCGGTTTCATTTAAAAAACTGTTGATTGAATATTTCGACATAAAATTTTCTCCTTGATAATTTGAAAACTGATACGAATAGAATCGCTAAACTGTTCAATTTTGTAAAGATAGATTCCTCAAAATATTCAGAAGTTCGTTTTCTTCGGTTTCAGAAACCGTTCGCAGATCAAGCAAAATTTTGTCCTCGATAATGCGTGTCACGACCGGCGGATCAGAAAGGCGGAGCAGTTGTTCAAAGCGATTAGTTGAGAATTTTTCGTGTTTTAGGCTCAAAAGCGCAGTTTCGGGTTGAACCGAAGGCGCAGAGCCTCCACCGATAACCGAGTTTCCGTCAATGACTTCAAACCGCAAATCTTTATTATCTCCGAGCTTGTCGCGTAATTTGTTGGCAAAATTCCAGGTTCGTTGTTTAAGCTCGGCTTTGGTCATCGCCAGCATTTTTAAAACGGGAATTTCTTCGATAACAGTTTCGCGCCGAAAAGCCTCAAACGTTGCTTCTAGTGCGGCATAAATCAGTTTATCAACCCGCAAAGCCCGATATAACGGATGTCGGCGGAGAGTTTCGATCACATCGCGCCGTCCGACGATCAAACCTGCTTGAGTTCCGCCCAAAAGTTTATCTCCGCTAAAGGTAACGACATCTGCACCCGCTACGATTGATTGAGAAATGATCGGTTCATCATCCAGACCGTATTTGCTCAAATCGAAGATTGCGCCTGAGCCGGCGTCTTCGTAGAGCAAAACATTATTTCGATGTGCGACTTCAGACAGTTCAGTCAGAGTTGGTTTTGCCGTAAATCCGACTATTCGATAATTTGAAGGATGCACGCGGACAATTAGACGAGTTCTTTCAGTAATCGCCCGTTCATAATCCAGAGCGCGGGTCCGATTGGTTGTTCCGACTTCGACCAAATCCGCGCCTGATTGAATCATGACATCAGGAACGCGAAAATCTCCGCCGATCTCGACCATCTCGCCGCGCGAAATTATTGCTTCGCCGCCATTGGCTAGAACCGTCAAGACCAAGACACAAGCCGCCGCGCAATTATTGACAATCAATGCGCTTTCCGCTCCCGTCAATTCAGCCAAAAGGTGTTCCGCTCGTGCTCCGCGCTTGCCACGTTTACCTGTTTCCACGCTATATTCGAGAGCACAATAACGGGTCGCTTGTTCAAAAACTGCTTGGCGGGCGGCTTCTGAAAGCGGTGCGCGTCCTAAATTTGTGTGAATTATTACACCTGTGGCGTTAATAACTCGTTGTAAACTCGTATTTTGTTCACTGCGCCAGAGTTTGGCGAGACGTTTTTCCGATTCGGTCAACAGATCTTCGCGTGAATAGTCAGGAAGTTCATTACTTGCAATCATTTCCTGAATTTCCTGACGCAAAGAATCTGTGACGGCCCGCGCTAAAATCGTTAAATGTTTAGCACCTGTTTCGGTTACAAGTTTCTGTGCAGTTTCAGTTTGCAAAAGCGTATTAACTGAAGGCAAAAGCCGAAGAATTTCGGTGTGATTTTCCATATCTAGTTATGTTTTTAACGCAAAGGTTCTTTTGATAATTTGTTCTTAAATTTTGTATTCCTTGCTTTGCTTCTTTGCCTCTTT
>DAORIL010000671.1:0-3679 GCA_035438525.1 Pyrinomonadaceae bacterium | reverse complement strand
AATGACTCTTCCAATTATTTCATCTATTGTTGCCCCAACAGCAGCACATGCCCAATCTGGCGGGGCTTGTGGCGGAAACCTAACGTCAATTGACTGCGGTGCCGCTACAGATGATCAATTTAATGGTAATTGCGTTTCGTGTTTAGGGAGTTTACCATCCTGCTGCCTCGGACAAATAGTTGCTGCCGCTTCCTGTTCAACAACCGCAGAAGGTTGCAGCACTTGCACCAGAACTTGCGCTTACGTTTAGTTCAAAGCGTGTTTTAGGGTCGTTAAACCCAATTGTATAGAAAAAGAGGACTTAATGAAAAATATCAAATCTTATAATATGCTTAATTTTGTTAACCGAATATCGTTTAATCGATATTCTTTAAACAAAATTAAACTTTTTGCCATCAAAGCCAGCGTAATCCTGATTTCTTTGATCCCGAGTTCGTTTATCAACGGTCAAATAAATTCACCAGATAATCATTTGACAGGTAATTATGTAGAATTACTTTCTAAAAACTATAAATCTGCACACAACCCCGTTTATTTTAATCCTGAAAAAAATACAAAAATTACGAATTTAAAAGGTAATAAATTTGTAACCTCAAAAGATTTAATTTCGGAATTGGAACATCAGGTTTTCGACATTTTGAATAAAAAAAGGATTGAAGCCAAATTATTGCCAATGAAATGGAATGAGGAGATTGCAAATTTCGCCAGATTACATTCTGAGGATATGGCTAAAAACAATTATTTTAGTAATATAGGACTATCTGGTTCATCTGTCACGGATCGGGCCTATTTATCAAAATTCTTTATTTGGAAGGAAATTTCCGAAATAATTGGGCTTAATCAAGGCCATGAAAAACCTGCTGAAAGTGCTTGCAAAAGCTGGTTGGATTCCCCTTCATATAGCCAAAATATATTAAATAAGAAATGGACAGATACGGGAGTTGGAATAGCTATGACCTTAGATGGAACTTATTATTTTACACAGGTTTTTATTTTAAAGTAACTTTTCGATTGTGACCTAAAATCATCAAAAAGGACTTATTCAAAGTTGAAAGCATTTCCTAAAGGAGCTGAAACCGGTTTATTTAATTGGGCAGGGAGATTAACTGCGAATTTTAGATAAAATCGGTTCGACGCTTTGATTTTAATATTACAAGATTGAAAATTACTGCCAAAAAATGAAACCAGATTAATTATTTTCACAAATTATTCAAAATTAATTTTATCCTCTCTGATTTTGAGTTTTTCAATCAGACCAGTTTTTACTTCAAAACCGATTCCGGCTCCCAACGGTGCTTTGATTTTTCCATTCGGACTCACCAAAACCTCAGGTTCAATAATATCTTCAACCCAATAACGCGCCGAGGCAGAAACATCTCCGGGCAGTGAAAAACCCGCAAGTGTTGACATCGCAATATTATGAGCCCGTCCAATTCCTGCCTCAAGCATTCCGCCACACCAAACCGGAATGTTCTTTTCAGCAGCATATTGTTGAATTCTTTTAGCCTCCAAATGTCCACCGACTCGTCCCAGTTTGATATTGATTATCCTACAAGCATCAATTTCGATTGCCTGTTTTGCGTCTCTAAATTTTGTAATTGATTCATCTAAACAAATTTTAGTTTTGATAAGTTTTTGCAATTTAGCGTGATCGATCAAATCTCCAGCTTGAAGCGGCTGTTCGATCATCAACAAATTATAATCGTCTAATTCCTGAAAAATTTCTTTGTCGCGTTCAAACTGATAAGCCGAATTTGCATCAACCGAAAGCAATATATCAGGGAATTTGGAGCGAATAGTTTTGACCAATTCAATGTCTTGTCCCGGTTTAATTTTCAGCTTTATACGTTGATAACCGCTTTCAATCTCATGAGTTACAACTTCAACCAATTTTTCTAAACTCGTCTGAATTCCGATGGAAACACCACAATTTATTTCTGTTTGAGTCCCGCCTAAATGCTGCCAGAGCGGGATATTTTTTTCTTTGGCTTCCAAATCCCAAATTGCCGTCTCGACCGCCCCGATTGCCATCCGATTTCCCTGAATCGGTGCTAAAGTATTTGAGACTTCCGCCGCACAACAAACCTTCGCTTTTCCGAGCATCGGAATGACATAACCTTTGATAATTGACCAGCAAGTATCAATCGTTTCGTGTAGATAAAACGGATGCAGAGGAGCCGTGCATTCGCTCCAACCCGAAACGCCGTCTTTATCCCAAACTCTTAGCAATAAAATCCGACGATTATGAGTTATGCCAAAGCTCGTCTCAAAAGGATGTTTGAGCGGCATTTCGATCTCAAATAGTTCAATTTTTTTCAGTTGCATTTACTTTAAGAGATTTGACGGCGAAACATACCAATTACGCTAAAAGAAAAATTTAATTCCTTTCTTTCGTATGGTTCGGATATTTCGCGATCATATTAGATTTAGAAAGTTGAAGTAAAACTCAACAAATTACCTGCATAAACGAACCATAAAACTCCGAGTGTCGCAAGAACAAAAATTAACGATTGCAGTTTGCCCCAAATGCGGAAATTTTTGCTCATCCAAGTTTGAATCGCATTATAAAACACGACGAGTGAGCCAAGCGAGGCAATCACACCAAGTATCTGAATCAGCCGCAACTTACTGTTTCCAGCATCGCTCAAAACTTCCAAATGTCCGAATGCGTAAACCACAAACACCGCAAATGAGATAACAAAAATGAGATTGAGAGCAAAGATAATTCGGACTCCCCAACGGAGTTTCCATTCCAAAGGTGAAAGCTCCAATTTATATCCGTAGCTTCTTCTCACCCACCACGCAACAAACCACAGAATCAGCATCAAAAGCATTATTCCCAATGAAAGTCCGACTACAGGCATTAGAAGTTTGCCGTTGTCTAACGCTCCTACCTTTGTAAAAGTCATAAACGGGTAAGATGTAACCAAACGCATTTGTCCATCTTGATCAGGCTTAAAGACAATCAAATCCTGTCCGTCAACTTCACGGAATTTTCCCGCTCCGATAGCTCTCCATTTTTTCGGTTTGCCGTTTGCCCCCATCAAAAGTGAAACCTGTATCGTCCCGTCTTCACCGGCTGCAACGGTCGCGGGAGTCATCATTGATAACGCTCGAAAAGCTGAGTTTTCCGCTCGACGACTGCCCAAATAGCTACCCGCTACAGCTTGGGCTTCTTGTTTGGCATTTTCGACAGTCGGTTCATTTGGCAGCGGATTCGGAAAATAGCGATCCATAAACGCATTCCAAATTACTTCACGCGGAGAAGAATGTCCGCGACTTTGACTGTTATACGAAATGAAAAAGCCAACTCCCGAATCCTCAATTAAATGCAGATCGCTGTGAAACCACATCGTGTCACCACCGTGACCGATGATTCGTTTTCCGTTTTGCGGTTCTTCGTAAAATCCGTGTGCCATTCCAGGCATTGCATCATCCATTCCGTAGAGTCGGCTGTGCATTAATTTGACGGTTTCGGGTTTTAATATTTGTGCGTCGCCTAATTTTCCTCCTTGAAGATGAGCCAACATGAATTTGGACATATCAACTGCCGAGCTGCTCAAACTTCCGGCGGGAAATGGGTTGATATTTTCAAATCCTTTCGGGTCATCTGAAGCCAATTGATAACCATTTGACATATTTGGCACAAAATCCTGTGGCAAGGGTTGCGCAAAGGTGG
>DAORIL010000670.1:0-3680 GCA_035438525.1 Pyrinomonadaceae bacterium | reverse complement strand
TCCTGTGTCTCCGTGGTCGTCCAGCATACTAAAAGCCACGCCTGTATTTTCGGCATAAACAAAATTTAAAATGCTTGGGATAATTTCTCTTTCACCACCGAAACGGATTTTGCGAACTGCCCAAGCCTTAGTGGTTTGGTCAATCATAAAAACCGCTCCTGCCGCGAGAAGATATGCTAATTTCCAAAATATATCTTGTCTTTTCATTTATTTATTAAGGGAAAATAGCTTTTGGCGCTTTGAATTCTTTCCACCAATCCATACTGGCAAAATCGTTCGAACCAACCAGATATTTGATCACGTTCCATTTTCCGTCAGACTTTTTTAATAAAGCCTTTACATTATAATTATATTCTTCAACGGTTGCATTTTTTTTCGGCAAACCTTCTAAATATGCCCAATTTCCCCGAATTCTAAAGAACGCCGGATTAATTATTGCGTCTTTTTCGCCGTCTTCGACAATTTTTACTTTTAAAACTTTAAGAATTTCTTTTGATTCTTTCGAGTTTTGAGCAAACGAAACAGAGACAGCCAGCAAAATAATAAAAAAACTAACGATCACATTTAAACTGGCTGTTCTTTTCATTAAAAATTACTCGGTATAGGGAAAAACTGCTTTCGGGGCTTTATATTTCTTCCACCAATCTAGATAACAAACATCCGTGCAGCCGATTGCATACGTTGTTACTTTCCATTTTCCGCCGTTTTTTTTCAAAAGTGCGAAAAAATTGTTGTCAAACATATCAGCATCAATCGCTTTTTGATACGGCGTTCCTTTGTAATTCGGCTTTCCGCCATTCATATCTTGCGGGTCGCCACTTAGAAAAGCCCAAGTCCCGTTGCTTTTGAATTCTTCAACGGAGAATTGGATCTTTTGTTTCAATTCTTTTTCCACCGGAACTCGTAAAGCCGCCAAAATTGCGGTGCGCTCGGCTGAACCTTTTTCAGGTGTGTAAACTTTCTGGGCAAACGAAATTGTTGCTAGCCCTGCAATTACCAACAAACTAAATAATGATTTTTTCAACATAATTTATTCCCAATTCAAAAATCACATTATACCTTAGATGAAACTATTTAAAACAATTTGCCCACCAAATATTACGATTAAGACAAATTATTTTCGTAAATCCAGCGGGTAATTAAATTGGTTGATTATTCTTCTTTTGCTTTTTGGTCTTTCAAAACAGTTTCAATCATAGTTTCAACCCAACGCGGCGGAGCATCAGTATTTTTACCTTCGAGAAACATTTCAAAGTTTTCGTAAAATTGTTCTAATGCCCGGCTATTTGAATCTATGGTGTTGAAATACAATAACTTATCCCAATTTTGACCTTTAGCAAAAGGATAACGCTCATCAAGCCATATTTGGAAAAGCTCCAGATTCATTGCGTCTGATGAGTCGGTAATTCCTAAATCTTTTTCTGCCCACAGAAATCCGTTGCACATTGTCCAAAGACCTGTAACTTGTCTATCATTGCCGAAATACATTGCAGGTCTTTTGCGAATTCCTTCTTTGTTCAGAATAAATTCTATTAAAGTGCAAGATTTTGTGGCAGTTGTTTGGTCAAAGTTTTTAGCTTCTAAATCCTCCTTTATAACCAAATCCGCTCGGCATTCTTCTAAAGCCATGTCGTGAAATTCAAAAAACAAGTCAAACGCTTGCTGTTCATTTTCACAGACAAGAATGCAGAGAGATTGAATATTCTGACTACATAAATGAAATTTACTTTCCTGCCATTCTCTGAATTTGTCCCAAGAAAGACGGCGATGAACATCAGGCAATCCCCAAAAATTTCGAGCCATATCATATCCCATCATATAACTATTTATTCGAGAGACAGATATTTGCCCCAAATGCTCTTTTGGAGATTGCCGTATTCTTTCTAAAAGCCATTCATAATCAGGCATATTTTAAACTTAAGCCGTAGCAGTTTTTTCAATTTCCGTTAAAGCTTCCAAACATCTTTCGCAGACAGTTGGATATTTTTCCGATTCACCGACGCGAATCGAATAATTCCAACAGCGGTCACATTTTTCACCGTCAGCTTTTAAGATTTCGACGCTGAAATTATCGCTTTCGTGGACTTCGACCTGCGAAACGATAAAGATGTAGCGCAAATCGTTGAAATAATCGAGCAAGAAGTAAGTCGTATCTTTGTCAACATTTAAGATGACTTTTGCTTCCAATCCGGAGCCGATAAGTTTTTCAGTTCGTGCTTCTTCGAGCTTTTTCAAAACTGTGTCGCGGATCTCGAAAATACGCTCCCAATTTGCTAAAAGCTGTGAATTATCAGAACTTTGGACTTGCGGAAATTCAGCCAAATGAACTGATTCAAGAGTTTGATTCGGCAGATTTTCAAAGGCTTCGTCTGCGGTAAAAACCAGCATCGGTGCGAGCAAACGGCAGAGCGAATCGGCAATCTGATAGAGAGCCGTTTGAGCTGAACGCCGTGCGTGCGATTTCGGCGCAGAGGTATAAAGACGATCTTTGATGATGTCAAAATACTGCTGCGACAAGGTAACAGTGCAGAAATTGTAAAGCGTCGAATAAACGATCTGGAAATCGTAAGTTTCGTAACCTTTCAAAACTTTTGCCGTTACTTCCGATAAACTCGCCAATGCCCAACGGTCAATTTCGAGCAGATCCGTCACCGAATCAGTTTCGGGATCAAATCCGTCCAAGTTTCCGAGCGCATAACGTAAAGTATTGCGTAATTTACGATAAGTATCGGTTACACGGTCAAGAATTTCTTTCGAGCAGCGCATATCTTCGGTAAAATCAACCGCCGCCGCCCACAGACGCAAAATTTCAGCGCCGGATTGTTTAACGATCTCATTTGGCGACGTGACATTGCCAAGAGATTTCGATTGCTTGCGACCTTCGCCATCTACAACCCAACCGTGTGTAATTACTTGTTTATACGGTGCAGAATCGTGCGCGGCGATTCCGCACATCAAACTCGAATTAAACCATCCGCGATATTGATCGCCGCCTTCCAGATAAACGTCCGCCGGAAAATGCAGAGTTTCGCCGCGAGTTTCCAGAACTGCTACGCTCGACGAACCTGAATCAAACCAAACGTCTAAAATATCGCTTTCTTTGGCAAAATTTGTTGAATTACATTTTTCGCATTTGTAGCCTTCGGGAAGTAATTCAGCAGCCTCTTTGTTATACCAGGCATCAGCAGTTTCTTTGGCAAAAATATCCGCAACGTGATAGATAACCTTTGCGTCAATAACGACATTGGCACAATCTTCGCAATGAAACGCGATGATCGGAACGCCCCACACACGTTGACGAGAAACGCACCAATCAGGACGACCCTTGAGCATATTTGCCATTCGTCCTTCGCCCCACACAGGATGCCATTTTGTTAATTCGACTTCGCGCAAAGCCTGGGCACGCAGAGCTTTATCTCCGCCGTTGTCCATCGAAATAAACCATTGCGGAGTTGCCCGATAGATGACAGGTTTATGCGAACGCCAGCCGTGTGCGTAGCGGTGATTGTAGTCTTCGGCGTGGAGCAATGCCCCTGTTTCACGCAAAAATTCGACGATTTTCGGATTAGCTTTGAAAACAAATTCACCCGCAAAATGTTCAACTTCCGCCGTAAATTTTCCGCCGTTATCTACCGGGCAATAAACCGGCAAACCGTAGCGCTGACCGATATAAAAGTCGT
>DAORIL010000669.1:0-3681 GCA_035438525.1 Pyrinomonadaceae bacterium | reverse complement strand
GGCTTCGATGCAGAGTGAATATACTTATCGAAGATGCAATCTGGAAGTTTATTCAATGTGGCTTGATCGAACGCCAAGTGAACAAGAAAAGGTC
Organism: Pyrinomonadaceae bacterium; assembly: GCA_035438525.1. GTDB lineage: Bacteria > Acidobacteriota > Blastocatellia > Pyrinomonadales > Pyrinomonadaceae > JAIBCC01. The sequence continues at coordinate 3,587 of DAORIL010000669.1, read as the reverse complement.
ATTTTGCATGAATTGATTCATTGTCATTTAGCCGTAATTGCCGATTACGCAAGAAATACAATTAATAACATTGTGTCAACGGACGAAGCTCCGAAATTTATCACGAATCCGTTACTGAAGATCTAGTTTTTGCAATTAGTAATTATGAGCGAAGAAAATCAAACTAAACCAAAAGGCAAAGCCATCGAATTAAAACTCGAAGATGATTTTTTGCCGAATGTTTCGGAGATCAAAGACGCTCAAAAATTTGCCTCCGAAGTTTCACCTTTTTTACTGCAAATGCTGGAAGCAAACGAGGAATAATGCCCATCACGTTCGATAAATCCACCGGAAGATTCCGCAATGAGCGCGGACGTTTTATTTCTAATTCGGAAGTTCATCTTGAAATAAATAGAACCGTTGTTAAATTGGAGAGAAATTTACGGCTGATTTCGCAAAATCTTAACCAGAAAAAGATCACGCTCGCGGAATGGCAAATTCAAACTGCCAAAACTTTGAAAACTGCTCATCTTGTTGTCGCTGCCATCGGTCAGGGCGGACGCAAACGAATGACAAATTCCGATTGGGGAAAAGCCGGAGCTTTGATCCGTGAACAATACAAATTTCTTAACAACTTCGCCCGGCAGATCGAGCGCGGAAAACTTTCAGCTAATAAGATTGAATTCCGGGCGGCAAGTTATTCCAAAGCGATCCGTGAATCTTTTTACAAAAAAGAGGTCGAGATCCGAAAACAAGCCGGTTTTTCATTTTGCCGCCGGATATTAAATTCTATGGAATCTTGTCCCCAATGTTCGGATTGGGCAGGAAGAGGCTTTGTGCCGATAGAAGAGCAGCCGCCCATCGGCGGATTAGTGTGCGGTTCATTTTGCCGCTGTGAATTGGAATATTCCAATAAAAGTGAATAGTTAATAGTTAATAGTAAATAGGAGAAAATAAAAATGTTACCAGTTTCGCCGGTTCTGATCGGCTATCCAAACAATACTTTAGAAAAACGCATTGCGGAAGATCAACCGCAATATCAAACATTGCCGGCTTTGCCGATTGATTCGGATTTGCCGGGAACAATTTTGACCCGTTGGGAAGTTACGGACGAAGAGATCGAAATTTTGAAACAAACAAAATCGGTTTATCTTTATATTTCAACTTTTCTTCAGCCGTTGCAGCCTGTTTATCTGACGGTCGAAACCCCGCCGGTTCACGAGGTTGATGAAAAATATGCTGAAGAAATCAGAAATGAAGTGCCTGATACTCAGGGACGTTCTGACAATCAGCCTCCGATTGCTCAAATAATTGAGAGCCAATTTCAAAAAACCGTTTGAAATAAAATTAATATCATTGACAACGATGGTTTAATATTTTATTTTTAGTCTGACAACCCGCGTAGCACGAAATTGTGCGCCGCAAAGATTTTAACGCTTTGCAATTTCTTCAAAAGAAGATTTTGCGAAGCGTTTTTTGTTTTTAACCAATCCGGCAAAAGCCGAAACGACAATTCAAAAGAATATGCCGAAATCATTTTACTTAAACGAATCAGATATTCCGGCGGACCAAAAGGGCTGCTACGAAAATAAGAACGGACGCTGGCAGTTGACCAATCTTGAAAGTGACCATCCGGTGATCGCCACTAAAACAAGTCTGGAAACTACCAATGCCCAATTAAAGACCACCAACGATTCTTTGACAGTCCAGGTCACTAATCTCGAAAGAGAAAAGATCGAGCTTTCAACTAAATCAGTTCCGCACGGCTATCGCGCTGTGCCGAAAGAAGTTGCTGAACTTGGTGAAACAGCCAAAGCGGAAGGTTTTTCAAAAGAAGAGCTGCCCCAAGTGAAAACCAAGTTGACCGATCTTGAAACCAAAGAAATTGCCCGGGCTGATCGTGAGATCAAAACCCGCGCTTTGAAAGCCGTCGGAGTGACCGATGTGGATGGATTCTTTGAACTCAAAAGATCGGACGCTTTGAAGATCGAAGCTGAGACCGTGGACGGCAAAGAAAAGTTTTATGTGGTCGAAGAAACTAATGGTGTGAAAGAGAAAAAAGTATTTGATACCGAATATCTCAAAAATACCGAAGGTTTCAAAAATTCATTTGATTCGTTGACCAAACCGAAAGAAGAAAGTTCAGGTTTTCACTTTGGCGAACAAAGCGGGGAGAAGGGCAAAAATATTTATGACCAGATTCGTGAATCCGCAAAAGCTGAAGCTGAAACAACCAAATCATCAACTGATCTTGATGCCCGGTTTGGAAAATCTGCGTAAGGAGAAAAATTTATGCCTTTAAATATCACAAAAACATCAGGAGGGTTGACTCACTCGCCTGTTTTTGTCGGACAAATTTTAGGGACGGATGTAGTTAAGATCGATATTTCGGATTTATCAGATAAAGAAGTTGATGAAAACGGGTATCTCAAACCGGGCGTTCCGTTTATGAAAGACGGAAATCCGGTCGGCTCATCCGGTGTGGTTTGGGGAGTTACCATCGAACCGATCAAGATCGCGACAGGTAACACGGACACAATTTTAGATGCTGCAACCGATTGTTTTGTAACAGTTGGGTTTGGGCTCGTGAACCGGGACATCGCTGAAGATAACCTGGGACGCGCTTACACTTCGGATGAGATCGCAGGTTTCGATCTTGCCGGCTCAAATTGCCGGATCACCAGAACCTAATTTACGCGAAGGAGGAAAAAATTTATGAGTTCATTTGATTGGACAGAAAAAATTGAAGCAGTTTCGCCCGCCGCGTTGACGGTTTTGGCGCAAGCGGTCAGCCCGAATGATAACGGGAAATTGAAATGGGATGTCTTTTTCCCACGAACAAATGTTGATTCCGTTGACCTGGAAGATGTGACAACGATCGATTACAGACCGGTTTCAGACCGCCGGGAATGGAATCAGCGCGGTCGGTTAATTCCAACCAAGGCACCGGATAAAAGAAAGGTTTCGATCGTTCCGGTCGAAGGTTATTTCCATTGGGGCGAAAAAGAGCTCCAAAAGCTCAAAGAGCGGGTGATGGGCAATGCTGATCTTTTAGCCAAGATAATGATGTCGAGCGTCCCGGATAAGGTCAAAGCGATTGCAATGGCAAATTACCGCCGTCTCGAAGTTGATGCCTTTACCGCCTGGGCTTTGGGAACTATCACCCAACGCAATCCGCAAAATGCCGCTGAAACTTATGCCGCTTCGTTCGGATTTGATTCATCGCGTTATCAAACTGCGGGAACTGCCTGGAATGATTCGGGTCTTAATTGTTATGACGAGTTCCTTGATTGGCTCGATGACGCAATTGATGCCATCGGTTCTGTCAAAGGTGTTGTTTGCCGCCGAAACTTTATCAAAGAAGTTTTGGCAGATGCTCCTGATCTCGCCGGTGGTGCCAGAATGACGATGGTTCAGCTCGAACAGCGCATTCAGGACGATAAAGGTTCTGAATTCCGTTTCTATCCGATGGAAGATACGGTTGAGGTCTTTACCGACGGGGGAACCGCAACTACATCGACCAAGGTTTGGGCAGCTCAAAGAGTGGCAGCCGTTCCGGGCGGAACTGTGGTTGGAAAATCTGCTTTTGCTCCGGTCGTTCGCGCAAT
>DAORIL010000668.1:0-3709 GCA_035438525.1 Pyrinomonadaceae bacterium | reverse complement strand
ATTCGACCATTCCTTGACCAATTCTTCCAACCGAATTTTAACAGTTATTGCGAACGCCTTGGCAACTATTTTTTCTGCCATTTTTACGACTCTTTACATTATGAGCATCGGAGAAGAGTTTTTGGCACTCTTCAACTCCCGATTTTTATTGTAGTTTGATTTCTCAACTCTTGACAAAAGAGATGTTTTGTTCAGAATCTTTACTTATCAAAATAATATTGCCGCAGATGAGCCAATGAAACGAAAAGAAATTCCAATTGAATCCTTGATTAAATTGCAACAACGATTGGGTGCTTTTCCTAACCGTTCCCCCGAACGTCGTCGGTTGGTGGAGGAAGTTGCCTTCACGTTTGGAATCTCGGCTTCTAATTTATATCGAATCTTACGCGAACGGCAACATCGACAAACAAAACATCGTTCCGATCAGGGCAAACCGCGCCATCTGTCAACGTCCGAAATGGAACGCTACTGTCAAATCATTGCGGCAATGAAAATTCGCACCCTCAATAAAAAAGGTCATCATCTTTCCACCGGCAGAGCCATCGAACTTTTGGAAAGTCACGGCATCCATACTCCTGAAGGCTTTGTTCAAATACCTTCCGGCACTTTGTCCAAACCCACAGTTAATCGCTATCTCAAACTTTGGGGCTATGACCATCGAACCTTGACCAAAGAAGCTCCGGCAGTTCGTTTTCAAGCTGATTTTAGTAACGAATTATGGCAGTTTGATTTAAGTCCTTCGGATTTGAAGCATCTCAAGAAACCGTCGCCGTGGGTTGATCCGGCTCGCGGAGACCCGACCTTGATGCTCTATAGTGTGGCGGATGATCGAAGCGGAGTTTGTTATCAAGAATATCACTGCGTTTATGGGGAAGAAACGGAAGCGGCGTTACGATTTTTATTCCGGGCAATGAGTGCCAAAGTTGATGAAAACTTTCCCTTTCAAGGCATACCGAAGACTCTTTATCTGGATAACGGACCGATTTCCCGCAGTCGGCTCTTTTTAAGGGTGATGGAATATTTAGGAATTGAAGTCATGACGCATCTGCCTGCCGGTTCAGACGGAAACCGCACAACCGCCCGTTCCAAAGGAAAAGTTGAAAGACCTTTTCGGACAGTTAAAGAAGCTCACGAAACGCTTTACCATTTTCACGAACCCGAAACCGAGGAAGAAGCAAACCTCTGGTTACACAATTATCTGCTCAATTACAACCACCAAGACCACCGCGAAGAAAAGCATTCACGCATTGTAGATTGGCTCAAACACCCTCCACCTGAAGGAATTCGGGAAATGTGCAGTTGGGAACGCTTTTGCACTTTTGCCCGTGAACCCGAAACGAGATTTGTTGATAATACTGCCCGGGTTTCAGTTGATGGAGTTTCATACGAAGTTGATGCGGATTTAGCCGAAAATACAGTAACTCTCTGGTGGGGGTTATTCGATAACCAATTATTTGTCGAGTTTAACGACCAAAAATTCGGACCCTATCAACCGGTCGGCGGATTGGTTTCGCTTCATCAGTTTCGGAAACATAAAAAGACTAAAAATGATGAAAGAACCGAATTGATTGCGGAATTATCACAAAAACTTGAATTGCCACATTCAGCTTTAACAAATTATCCGGACTTGAGTTTTGCAAATCTTGAAGGGGAAGAAAGCCAAACCCAACCCTCCAAAATTGCCTTTTCCGATCCTGACCCGTTTCAGGAATTTATCTATCCTGATATTTTGTCGGCAAAACGGGCGATTTCTGAATATCTGAGATTGGCATTGACCAAACTTTCGGCTGAACAACTAGATTACATAAATACTTTGGTCAAAGAAACATTGAGCAAAAAAGTAATCATGGAACGGGTGGAATTGTATTTTTATCCAAACCGATTTAAGAATTTACCGGAAATAATCAAAATTGAGGAGAAAGACCACTATGTTAACTGAGGTGATGAAGCATTATGGCTTATTACAAGAATTTAGAAAGATCGGTTATTACGAAACCGAAGAGCAAAAACAAATGTTCAAAGACATCAAAGCCAACATTTCAGCCGGCAAATTGATTGCCTTGACGGGAGTTGTCGGTTGCGGTAAAACCATCACGTTGCGGAAGTTACAAGAAGATTTGACCCAGGAAGGAAAAGTCTTGGTCTCAAAATCACTCTCGGTTGATAAAAGCCGTTCGACCTTGGGAACTTTGATTACCGCTTTGTTTTATGATTTATCCCAAGAAAAAGAGGTCAAAATTCCGGGACAAGGTGAAAAACGTGAACGTGAGTTACGCGACTTGATTAAAAAAGGGAAAAAGCCCGTCGCCTTGTTTGTCGATGAAGCCCACGATTTGCATCACCACACGCTCAAAGGACTTAAACGGTTGATTGAAATGGTGGAAGATAACAAAGGAGTTCTCTCAATAATTTTGGCAGGACACCCAAAACTGAAAAACGATTTGCGCCGTCCGACGATGGAAGAGATCGGTTATCGGGCGACCATCTTTGCGTTGGACAACTTGATTGAAAATCGGCTGGAATATCTGAAATGGTTGGTCAAATCCTGTTTGGATAGTAGCCTCTCCCCCGATGAAATAATTGAACCCGAGGCGTTAGACCTCTTGGCGGAACGGTTGCGGACACCGCTCCAAATTGAGCAACATTTGACGTTAGCCTTTGAAACCGCCTTTCAACTGGGAGAAAAACCCATTTCTGCCGCTGTCATTGAATCAGTCTTATCGAAACAACTTGATGATTTAGAGCCGACATTAACCAGAAATGGATACACTCTCAAAACTCTGGCAGAGCAGTTCGGAGCAAAACCGACGGAACTTCGCGCACTTTTTCGCGGACAGTTGGAAGCAAATCGGGCAAAAGAATTACAGGAACAAATGTTGGCGGCGGGATTGCCATTGTAAAAATCAAAGGAAAGTTCAAAAAACCTATTATTAAATAAAGTGAGTCGGAGTCTCTGTGTGCAAGCCCATTATTAAATAATGTGAGCCTATTATTAAATAATTCGAGTCCACAGGATGGCTTGTTATTATTTAATGTGAGCCGAAAATTTAGCTGTGTGCGAGTCCGAGTGTTTCTGTGTGCAAATTGCTACAGCTACGGGGAATTACACCTATTAGGAATTGATTAAAGAAACGCTTTTTCCGGTGGTCAATGAACAGACTTTGCTTGATTTGATCAAAGAATTCAAAGCGCAGGGCGAAACTTACCGCGAACAGGTTTATACCGTAATGCAGGCTTCTTACAGTCATTACTACCGACGATTGTCCACTGCTATTTTAGAAGCGCTCGAATTACGCTCGAACAATGAGCGGCATCAGCCTTTGATCGAAGCTATTGAAATCATTAAAAATTACGCGGGAAATAAGGCTCTTTTCTTTCCTCTCAATGAAAGTATTCCAATTGAAGGTGTAGTCAAACGAATTTATGAACCGCATGTTTTAGGTAAAGATGAAAGGGGGCGGACCAGAATTGACCGCCGCCGTTATGAAATAGCGGTTCTGCAATCATTACGTGACGCACTCCGATGCAAGGAAATTTGGGTTGTTGGCGCAAAGCGTTACCGCAACCCCGATGAAGATCTACCCGCAGACTTTGAGCAAAAGCGTGAAAATTATTATCAGGAACTTTCGCAGCCTTTGTCGGGGGAAGAATTTGTTGAAAAAATAAAAGAGAAAATGTCGATAGAACTATCGGCGTTCAACAAATCCTT
>DAORIL010000667.1:0-3715 GCA_035438525.1 Pyrinomonadaceae bacterium | reverse complement strand
TTTCCTCACCTCCTCAAATTATTGCGGGACAGCCTGCAAATTCTGAAACAAAGCAAGATGAGATTAAATTGCCGACGGTAAACTCTGTCAAAGAAGAGATTGCAACAACACCGGAGATTAAAACAACCATTAAATATGTTGAAGTTCCAATCATTAAAGAGAAAATTGTCGAGCGAATTGTTTATTTAAATAAACCAAATCAGAAAAAAGAGATTGAAAATATAAACATCAAAAATCCGCCAACGAATGCACAAAATGACAATCTTGCAAGCCAATTTAATCTCAAAGACCTTCAACCTGTGGCAAATGTCACTTATAAAATTATAAGAAAAGGAGAAACAAATGAAAAATAAAATTATCTACTTACACTTATTATTTATTATTTTTTCAATTCAAATTAAGGCTCAAGATACTTTGGCTTTTAAATTTGATAACGGAATAATCGTTGCCTTTAAGTCAAAAACTGTTCCACCTGCTTCAGAAAAGGAATTAGCTAAATTATATCAAGAGTCAGGATCATTCAAACCAAAAGATATTTCAAGTATTCAAAGAACTTACACCAACGATGATGAAAAGATCATTTTCAGTTATGGGATAGACATTAAAATGAATGGTGACAATACATTTACAGTCACGTTCAAAGCGGAAAAAGGTTCCCGGGTTCAATATGAGGATGATAAAACAAAAGAGAAATATAATAACAAAGACTATCTTAATAAGAATTTGCCTAATTATCCTTCAAATATTGTTGTAAATGATGGAGACACAATCGTTTTAGATATTTTGGAAAATCCTAAAACGGGCGGTAAAATTCAGGATTTAATCAAAATTACAAGAGAAAACCGTCCTTTTGACGATTATTTCTCGGAACTCGAAGAATCTAAAGATTTTACGCTTGAAGATGTCAAACTACAGTTAGCCAATTATAAACTTTACATAAACGGAAAACTAATCAAAAGACCTAAGGACTTTTCGGGAATTTCAAGATTTTTTGGAATGGAGTTTAATCAATATGATAAAGCGTTAGTTCTAACGGCAGTTCCTGTGCCTGGTTATGATTTCAAAAGGGTTGGTGTTATAGATGGGAATAAAATGTTGTTTACCTATAATGGTGACAAGTTTGAAATTGTTTCTACCGTTCCGATTTTAGGTTTTGTAAAAAAGTGGAATTTATGGATGATGAATCCTCCGAGAGTTTACAAAGATTATAAAATTCCAGAAATTATTGGGTATATAACTAATTCAACCAATAAAATTGAGGATTTTGTTGAAACTAAGGAAAAAACTGACGATAAAAATACTAATCCGAAAATGGTTTTCAAAATTCAAAATGATAAAAAGCCTTAATTATTAAATGAAAGTGAGTAGCTCAGAAAGTTACTCACTTTTTCTATTTGAAGGTAATTGAAAATCGTTTGATCTGTTCAAAATATTCCTTCCCTGCAACTTCAACCAAGTCATTATGTCCGGCATTTTCAACCGCATAAAAAATCTTCGGTTGATTGGCTTTTTCAAATAATTGTTGTCCGTGCCAATAGGGAATTAAGTTATCGTTAGTTCCGTGAATGAAAAGAACCGGACATTTTACATTGCCGATTTTGTAAATGCTTTCAAATTTGTCGAATGGATAAAGCCTAATTCCTGTCATTACCCTAAATGCAGATAAAAAAGAGCTTTCGACAATTAAACCGCCACATTTTTTTCGTGAAGCCAAATCAATCGCTACCGCTCCCCCAAGGGAGCGCCCGTGAATAATAATTTTTTCGGGCAAAATTTTTTGTTCATTGATAAGGAAATTGTAAGCAGTTTCAATATCTTCGTAAGAATTTTTCTCGCTCGGCGAGCCTTCGCTAGTTCCGTAACCGCAATAATCGTAAGCTAAAACATTAAAACCAACATTGCTTAATTCTTCAAAAAAGGGAGTTGAACTGAAAATATCTTCGGCGTTTCCGTGGCTATATAGAATTGTGTATAAAGCTTTTTGATTTTTGAAAAACTTGGCGGAAATTTTTTCACCGTTTGGAGTCGGGAGTTTAATAACTGAGTAATCATCTTTGAATGAGAAATTTTGAGGCTGGAAAATGATTGAGTCAGATTTAAAATAGGCATACAGACCAAGAAGAATGTAAGGAACTAGAAAAATAATTAAAACAGAAATTACCAAATATTTAATTTTTATCAAGACTCACCTTTTCAAACTTACCTTTGTTTTCAATTATTTGGCTTCAAGGACTGTTACCCAAGGTTCCCCTCGATCCTCAATTGTCACTTTAAAATTTGAATTATCAGGGGTAAAACCTTCCTTTCGATAAACTTTATCAAAATCGCCGCTTAATCTTGGAAATTCGATAAAACTCACAATTTTTGAATCATTTACAAAAACCAGCAAATTAATATCCTCACGAGAATACATTTCAACCTTTTTAAGTTTTTGCGATTCTTCACCGAGAGCATTTTCAAGCACTGCATTAGGAGTGTAAGGGTTGAAAATAAAGAGTTTATCCCAGTCGAAATCGGTCAGGGCTTTGATAGAAATTGGGTCTGTATTTTTATTATCTAATTTTTGTTTTATTTCAGCGGCTAGTTTTGATTCTAAATCTGTTTGCATATTTTTTTTTTTTTACGATATTTTAACTGGTGAAAGCAATTATAAAAAAATAGTAAAATCTGAAAGATTTTGGACATTTAATTTTCCAAAACTATTTTAATTTTAACAATCTTCCATCTTTCAAAGCTTTGACTACTAATTCTGCAAGCTCTTCTTCGGTTGCATTTGGATTGTCTTTCGCAATTTGTCTTCCAACCGCGTTGTTACACAAATCCATTGTTTTTTCGGCAGCCGGTTGACCCGGAGCACTTTCATGGGCGGTGGCAAATTCTTCGGCTAATTCTGCATTTTCGTCTTTGGTCATCAGCGCATTCCAGTAAGCATGTCTGAATGCGTCTCCTTCGCCATTATGTAAGGTTTCGGCGGGAAACCGATTTTGGGCTTCAGTTAAAGCTTTTTCTGCGTCACTCTTAAATTTCATTGCCGCGAGTGGATGATTTTTAACAAAATCCTGCTCAGCTTTGGTTAATTTTTTATACTTATCGTATGCACCCATTTTGGTTTACCTCCAAAAAACTTTCAATTATTTTATTTGGTTTTCAACCAGAAGACGTAATTTAAAAATGAATTTGCAGAAAAAATTAAAAGATTTTTAATCAAATAAACTTGGGGCAACAATTGGCTTTAACAGATCTTCCAAACCAAAATGCTGATAAGCAAGTCTAGTTACCATCCGCCCGCGCGGAGTTCTGTTAAGGAACCCGGTTTGAATCAAATATGGCTCAATAATTTCCTCGATTGAATCTTTTTCCTCATGAATTGAGGCTGAAATTGTCCCAAGTCCAACCGGACCACCATCGAATTTTTCGATAATGGTCAACAATAATTTACGGTCAATCTCATCCAGTCCGTAAGTGTCAACCTCCATTCGATTTAAAGCATCTTTGGCAATTTCTTCGGTAATTTTTCCATCATAATCTACTTCAGCAAAATCGCGCACACGACGAAGCAGACGATTGGCAATTCTCGGAGTTCCGCGTGAACGTTTGGCGATTTCCCGCGCTCCATTTTCATCAATTTCGACATTTAGAATTCCGGCGGAACGCTCAATAATTGTTTGTAAATCTTCGACATTATAAAAATCAAGATGAAAAATTATCCCGAAAC
>DAORIL010000666.1:0-3719 GCA_035438525.1 Pyrinomonadaceae bacterium | reverse complement strand
AGGAGATAAACGATCAACGCCGCGAACAGTTCCTAGATACAAATTTCCATTTAGTTCCTGTATCAGAGTGCGGATATTATTACTTGCCAGACCGTTAGCAATAGTGATAACTGAGAATTGAGGAGTTTCATCTTTTGGATTGTTAACGCGCAGTAATCCGCCGCGAGTAGAAGCAATCCAGAGCCTTCCGTTCGGATCGATCAACAAATCGGAAATCATTCCGCTTGGAACTCCAAAACTCTCACCAAATTCGGTAAAGTGTCCATCTCTGAACCGTGCTACTCCGCCCTCATAGAATCCAATCCAGAGGCTTCCGTCAGTATCTTCAGCAAACGAGGCAACCTGCTTATCCCTTGGATAACCGTTTTTATCGGAAATGGTGGTGATCTCTTGAGTTTGTCGCGACCACAGCGACAAGCCTTTTTCTTCTTCTTTTTCAGAATCCGTGGCAATCCAAATATCACTGTGCGAATCTTCAAAAATCTGAAATACCCGATCCCCTTTTAACCCGCGCTTTTTATCGTAAACTGCAATTGGAGTTCTATTTTCTAGTTGTTGAAAATCGGAAATTGCCGGAAAATGGTAGAGTCCATTTTCTGATAAAATCCACCATTCCCCTTTTTTATCCTGCCACGCATTGCGCGAAGCCCATAAAGCCTTTGAATCAGCGGGAAGATTTAAAGAAATGGTGTGAAACTTTTCGCCATCGAATTGTCCGAGAGAATAATCTCCCTGAGAGGTATAAATCTTCCCATCGGAACCTTGTTGAATTGTGCGGGTATAGAGAGATTTTAACCCATCATCCATGTCATATGTAAATAATCCGTCAAGATCGAGACGCATTAGCCCATTCGATCCGCCAATCCATAGATTTCCCTCTGAATCTTCAAGCATTTTGCGGGAATCAACCAATCCTTTTGACGAGCCGAATCTGGTTACTCTCTTTCCATTGTAAACCATTAACTCTTTACCAGTGGTTAGCCAAATGGATCCATTACTGGTTTGAAAAATATCAATACCGCTGAAAAGATTCAAAAAAGCATCGCTGGAATAGTTAAATATCTCGTTTGGTTTCTGGGGGAGAACTAAAACGGCATCATCCAGACGCTTGGTCGGAACCGTCTCCAGATTCACCACTGTCAATGCTCCAAAATTTTTCATTTCTTCAATTGAAGCAGGATTAATAATAACAAGCTGTTCTAATAAAGAGATCCAGATATTACCATCTTTGGCTACCAACAAATTGACAACTGAATCACGCAGGCTTCGATTAAAACGGTAAAAGACAGCCCGTCCATCCGGCAATCGGCGCAAAAAACCGATGTTAGTGCCAATCCAAAGGCTTCCGTCGTCAGTTTCTCTAAGCTTGAAAATATTAAATGGCTGGTCTGAGATTTTGGGTAAATTCAGGCTTTCTTCAGTAAAATCAACCTTCCCCTCACTGGTCTCTTTAATCCGAAACGCTTTGTTGTTGATCAGCCATAACTGTCGGCTTTTATCTTCATAAACTTTACCACGCAACGGACTGATAAATTCTGCTTTGAGAATTGGACGATTACTACCGGCAGATTCAGGATTTGAGAGCACATCATTTTTAAAGCGGTAAAGTCCGCCGGTGGTGACGATCCAGTAGGTGCCGTTACTTGTTTCGGATATATTCTCAACTCCGGGTGAAGTGTTTTCTGCACCTACCTGATAAGTGATAAACTGCGTCCCGTCAAACCGTGAAAGCCCGTCGCGTGTGCAAAACCACAAAAAACCACGCGAATCGCGCATCATAGTGTCAACAAAACTGCTACCTAAACCATCCGCAGAAGTAAAAATACGAACCGGCAGTCGCTCAGCAAAAATAACTATCTGGAGAGAAAAAAAGGTGATGAGAAAGAGCAGAGTTTTGCTCATCGATTGATAAAAATCTTGGTTAGGGGCATTCTGCATTTAATAACGTAAATCCGAAACGAATAGTTATAAAATAATGCGAAAGATCAAATTAGTAAAATAAGAATGTTACTGTAAGTCTGAAAGTCAGGGGCTATTTGCACCGCCCAAACCGCAATCATTAAAACAATCTACATTCAAGCATTATCTGCTTTTGAAATCTTCGAGGCTGACTTTTGTTTGGTAAATGTGGCTAATCGCATTTCCCATCGGAGATTTACTAAAATCTAAACATAATCCGACACTGGTATTTGTCAGAGCTTGATAACGCCCATAAAGTAAAGGTGCTGATGGGGCTTCAATCCATCTGACTGAGTGACATTTATTTCCCTTCATCAGGCAGCCATAGACCGAATAAGAATCTTCCTTAACGCAAACGGGTTGACCATCAACCAAATATTTTGATCCATAAAGTAAACTAGACATAACTCGTCCGCCATGTGGACAAGTTATGATACTTGCACTATTTAATAAAAATGACATCGTTTTTTTTCTCTCAGAATTTTCTAAATAAACTTCTTAAAATTCCTTACAATTAACTAGTTCGGATTTTATTCAGCCACCAAAAGGGATACTTTTCCGTTGCTCAGTGCTCCGAAAAATGCTCCTTCCTTTTTATCAATCGTAATTCCCAGATACGGCATCGTTGTGTTATGCCCGACCTCAATTCGATAAAGGAAAATGCTGTTTCCTTCTTCATTTCTTTTTTTGTCCGGTTCACCTAAAAGTTTGATAAGTCCGGCTTCATCGAGTCCGTTAATAAAGGGTTTATCAGTTAGATCAAAAAACATCCGACCTCGTTCAAATGCGTCCGATTTTTTCCAAACTTCGGAATTAAATGGTATTTTACTGCCGTCCCGAAAAGGATTTCTAATAATTCCGCAGCCGGAATTTAGCAACAAAATAATCGTCAGTCCGACTAAGAATATGTATTTTGGTGTATATTTCATTTTGTCTCCTATTTGCATCGCGGAAAAGGTGTTTCTAATTCCGAGTCAATCATTGTTTCGCCAATCGCACAGATCTTGACACGTTTGACGGTTGAAAATTGTTTAGCGGTTTTTTCGACGGCTTCGGCAAAAAGCATCGATCCCATCGAACCGTAATTCGTTTCATTAGGCGGTTGAGAGAATTTGACCGTAGCTGTTCCGTTTTTTAGCACCACACCTTCGAATTTCATTCCAAAAGTTGAACTGTAATAATTTTGTTTATCTTCTGCGGGTGTGATTTGCGGAGAAAAAAGCATTGCCAGCGTATTCTGAAGCGGTGATTTTGTGTCAATTTTTCGTTTGAGGTAAGCCGATCTATCAAAATTTGAGCCATCAGCTTTAACTATTGTCCTTTGCAGATAAATTTTGACTTCGATTTGCTGTGCGCTGACCGCCGAAATAAAAGCGGTTAATAAAACTGCGGCCAGGATAAATTTAATTATGGTTTTCATTATTTTGCCTTCTATAAATTTGATTGCCGATCTTTTTCAATCTGCGATGATTAAATCTTAAAGAAAAACAACAAATTCCACACCACCCATTTGCGCAGAAAGTTTAGGCAGTTTTTGGGTAGGTTTTAGCGGTTATGGGAGATTTCCCACCCAATTGGGCTGGAAAAAAGAAAAGTCCGATTTTTAGTCAGACTTTTGAAACTGGTAAATTATTTTACTTCTAAAAATGTTGCTCTTAACTCAAATCAAACACATAATCTATTTCCCTAAAACAAAGAAAAACTTAAGTGCTTCTCGTCCTCCAACGGTTTGCCGCAATATCGTTCAAAATATGCCTTTA
>DAORIL010000665.1:0-3730 GCA_035438525.1 Pyrinomonadaceae bacterium | reverse complement strand
TATCTTTTTCAGCTTTTTCCCAAAGTATCAAAGTTCGTTCCGCCGGAAACGGTAAAGCCCGCATTACTAACGGAAAAGTTCAATCCGTAGTTAATTTGAGCAAAGATATTGCCGGTTGTCTGATAACTTATGATGCTACGGAGCGCAAAAGAAGAACTTTTGATGTAACAGCTTTCGATTTGATCGATGCGGTCAAAATAGGCAACACAACTTATGTCGTTTTTGTCGCTACGGCACAGGGAAACTGCAATGTCCAGGGTCAATGCGGCGCGGCGGAATCATATACGTTGTTTTGGTTAAAGCTAAACAGTGCGTTGAAAGTCCAAAGCAAGCAAGTTGCTGTGGTTGAAGAATGTTTGGACGATATTAACTTAACCGAAGGCTCGGCTATCAAACTGAAAAAAGGTATTTTGAGTATCGAGTTTGAAGATAATCTTTACCGTGAGTCGATGGATTACACTGTTACTAAACTTGTCTATAAACATAGTGAAGCGGACAAAGGATTTTCCATCAAAACCGAAAAACGCGACCGTCCAAAGAATTAAAAGGGTGATTGTTAGCAGTTAATTCTATACTGATTAGTGGATTAAATCTATTGAATGGTCGATTACCCTGTATTAACAAAAATTATCATCTATTGTTCTTGATATACTATTGATTATAGCCGATTTACATGATCTCAAAACAAAACGGTAATTTAATCTACTTTACTTACGTTCTTAAAACCCTTATTATTCCTATTTGATTTGTGCGTTTGAGTGGTTTTGACAATTTTCCTCTCAGTGCCTTTTTGAAGAAGAATTTAAATCTATGAAGTTGCTGAAATTGTTCACAGTTCTATCTTTTTTGACTAGCATTTTTAGTTTCAATATTTCTGCACAACAAACCAGCAGCGTCAACGGACAAATTTCTGATAGTTTGGGCGGCAGTGTTCCGGGCGTTTTAGTAACTATTACTGATTCCAACGGCAAAGAACGCAAAACAGTTACCAATAAACAAGGGGAATTTGCATTTAAGGACGTAATTTTAGGTAAATATAATCTCAAAGTTTCTGCACCGAAATTCAATCCATACGAAAATCCCGAAGTTGAAGTAAAAGCCAACGAAAAATTTGTAATTGCAATCGTTTTAACCATTGCTCCCATCCAGACCGAAGTTGAAGTTACCGATGAAAGACAAATCAGCACCAGTTCCGATTCAAATGTAAGTGCAATTGTTTTAACCGATCAGGATATTGAGAATTTGCCGGATGATCCCGAAGAATTAGAGGCGTATTTACAGGCAATGGCTGGCGGAGCAGTCGGATTGGATGGCGGAGAATTTTACATAGACGGAATTAAAGGTAAATTGCCGCCAAAATCTTCAATTAAAGAGATCCGTATCAATCGCAGTCCTTTTTCGGCTGAAAATGAACGTCCCGGTTACGGCGGAATTGAGATTATTACCAAACCCGGAACTTCGCAATTTCGCAGTTCAGGCAACTTTAATTTTAATGATGCACGGCTTAATTCCAGAAATCCATTTGCCTTGATCCGTCCGCCGAGTCAATCCAGAAATTACGGTTTTAATTTTTCGGGTCCGATCAAAAAGAAAGTTTCTTCATTTTTCTTTGATTATAACCGTAATATTCAGGACACCAGCCGCGTAATTAATGCCAGTATCCTTGATACAACATTTAATATCGTTCCATTACAAACAGAAATTACCACACCATCAAAAAGTTACTCTCTGAGCGGAAGAATAGATTATCAGTTGAACAAAGATAATACTCTGATGGGACGCTACGGCTATTCCAGTTCTAAATCGGATAATCAGGGCGTTTCTGATTTCTCGCTTCCCTCCCGCGCTTTTCAAGCCAAAAACAGATCACATGATATTCGTTTGACCGAATCAATGACCATTAATTCAACGACAGTTAATGAAACATTATTCAATCTGAATTTCAGCAAACGGGAGCAGGCAGGTAACAACTCCATTCCAACTATTAATGTTTCGGGCGCGTTTATGGGCGGCGGTTCACAGGTTGGGTTTAATTACAATGAGACCCGACGTTGGGAAGTGCAAAATAACACAACCAAACTCTTTGGCAAAAACAGTCAGCACACCGTTAAATTTGGCGAAAAAATACAGAATGTTTCCATCGAAGACCGTTCCGAATCTAATTTTGGCGGAGTATTTACCTTTGGCGGAGTTCGTGATTCTGCTACGGGAGCTTTGCTTTTTTCATCCATCGAACAATATCGTCAAAAAGTTTTGGGTAATCCCGATCCGCGTTTTAATCCGACTCAATTCAGCATTTCTAACGGTAATCCTTTGGCTGATATAGCTCAAACTGAATTGGGATTTTTTGTGACGGACGAATGGCGGGTTCGCAATAACATCACGATCAGCTTCGGTTTACGGTATGAGAATCAAAGCAACATCAGCGATAATAGTGACTTTGCTCCACGATTCGGGTTTGCCTATTCGCCTAAATCAAAAGACGGAAAACCTGCTAAAACCGTCATTCGCGGCGGTTTCGGAATTTTCTATTCACGGCTTAATGAGAGTTTTTTCCTGCAAGCCAAACGCTTTGACGGCACTCAGCAAACACAATATATCGTTTCATCGAACGCTGACATTTTAGGACAACCAGTTTTTTCTTTGAATAGTGTCGCTAATGTTCCGACTATCGAACAATTGACGGCTTTTGCCCGCCAATCAACTTTAACAGTTCGCCGATTATCCGAAGATTTGAAATCGCCTTTGGCTTATCAGGTAGCGCTTTCAATTGATCAGCAATTGCCGTTTAAAACCAAATTATCAATTACTTATCTTTCAGCTAAACATCTTTCCGTTCTGGGTATTCGTAATATGAATGCGCCGCATTGCCCCCCACTTCAGGAATGTTTATCCAGTTCACCACGCCCCAATCCAAATGAAGGAAATATTTATCTTTATGATTCATTTGGAACGGCAAACCAGCAACAAATAGTAGCTAATTTTAATTCAAATGCCATTAAAAGATTTTCGTGGGGCGGTAATTATCGTTTTGGTTTTTCGAGAGGAAATATTGACGGAACCGGAAGTTTTCCGATTTATAGCTATGATTTAAGTAGTGATTACGGAGCCTCAAATAATGACATCAGACACAGCTTATCTTTTTACGGCTCATTTCAACTGCCTTTGAAATTTCGGTTAAATCCAAACTTGAATATGTCATCAGGGCGACCTTTTAACGTTACAAGCGGAGTTGATTCTAATCGTGATTCGATTTTTAATGACCGTCCAACTTATTCACAATTAAATGCGGCTTGCGTCAAACTGGGTTTAAATAATGATTTTTGTGATATCAGTAGCATTAAAGATCCTAATTCAACCATCATTCCGCGTAATTATGGTCGAGGTCCGGGATTCTTTAATCTCAATTTAAGCCTTAATCGAACTTTTTCCTTCAAACGTGAAAAATCAACCACATACAACTTTGTCATTGGAGTTCAAGCCAGCAATTTATTGAATCATACCAATCGAAATGCACCAATCGGCAATATGAGTTCCAGTCGTTTTGGTCAAACATTTTCGACAATGAGCACTTTTGGCGGCGGCGCAAATCGTCGCGTTGAATTACAAGCCAGATTTAGTTTTTAACAAAATTAGAGCAAATTTGAAGTGAGTGTATGGATAGGCGGAAACACGACCGTGAGGGAGCGTGTCAATCAGCGGTTAAAACACGCTTCTTAACAGTCGCGTT
>DAORIL010000664.1:0-3739 GCA_035438525.1 Pyrinomonadaceae bacterium | reverse complement strand
GTTGATTTTTTACTTCGTGACGCAAATTTGCAACAAGTGTAATAAATTTTGCCTTTTCATCATTTGGCAAACCTAAATCTTTGCAAATTTGTTTTCGATTTGTAATTTTTGGATTCAATCTGGCTAAATCTAATCCGTTATAAATAACGTTTATTTTGTTAGGGTTAATACCGCCACCAAGCAAATATTTTTTAACTGCCTCGGCATTAACAACAATGGCGTTGGAACGTCCGAAAGCAAGTTTTTCGACAACTTTTTGTGCTTTAGTCCTCATTCCTCCAGTTTCACGCTTGGAAGCAATTCTAACTTTAACTCCCGCCATAGTAGCTGCCATCATCCCTAAAATATTGGTATAAAAATCGTGAGTATGAACAATTTGGATATTTTTTTCGCGGATAAACAGGGCGCATTTTTTGACTTGGCGCAAAAACTGGGCATTAAAAAAACTGGATAACTTAAACTCAGCAATTTCTTTGAACCCAAGTGCTTCAACTTCATGTCGCAAAACACCTTCATCATTGAGACAAGCCAAAACAACTTCAAAAGTTCCATCTTTGCATAACAGACGAGTCAACTGCACCGCTTGGCGTTCCGAACCGCCTTGATGAAAACTGTTGATAAGCTGTAGGACTTTTGGTTTGGGCATTTTCTCAAGTCTAAAGTTCAATGTCCAAAGTCTCAAGTCAGAAAACTATATTGACTTGAGACTTTTAAATTTCGACTCTTTGCAATTTATGATTGTAAGGAATTTTTCAAAATATAAGTTGAAGGACGTTTTTGCGGCAATGAAATGCTAAAAACACTTTCGCTGGTGCGAACATTTAATTTTGTTCCCAAACGCCGCGCAATCGCAAATTTCAAACGATTCGGATAATTAACTACTTCTCTGCCGTTAAGATTAAAATTGGTGCCGTCAACCATCACAAATTCCTCGGGTAAACCTTCGCCGACACTTAACCGCGCCCACAAAAACCGGAAATTGGTATCAAAAAATTCAGTCCGAATCGGTTGTCCGTTGCCGTCTCCGAAAACAAATAGATCGTTGTAATCCCGATATTTAATCACAAAAGCACGACCGCCAACGATTTCAGTTTCAAAAACTTCCGGCGGATTAAATCCAACATCGGTTGGCATCATAAAAGTGAAAAACTCCTGTGAACCGATTCCTTTTGAAACAAATCGTAAGAACGGAGCATTGATGCGTTTGCCGTAACAAGTCGAAACCCAACTTTCTTTACGTTGCCAGCCGCCGTTATCTCCAAATGTGGCAAGTTTAATTCCGACTTCGTTAGCAGGCATTTCCTGAATGCAAAAACTACCTTGTTCTTCGCCTAAAATCTCAGGTTGCGTTTTGATATTGAAATGAAAATTAAGTCCGTATTCATTTTCACCCAAAGTTTCGACATAATCGCGCATTATCCAATAATCATTTTTCAGAAAAAGAACGCTTCGCGTGTGAGTTGCAGGGTCTTCGAGACGTTTGTAACCATTGTGTGAACCTTCAAAAAAGTCGAATCTATCCTGTGAAATCCACGAATTAACGTTAGCATTTGCCATCATTTGCCAATTAAATTTTCCGCCTAATTCAGATGAAGACTTTTCGTTAATACACAAAGTGTTATGTGCGGTAGTTGAGCGGAAATAATCGCGTAACTCTTTTGTTTCGTGATAGGTATAAGTTCCCGGATCAACTAGAATCGTTCTCCCGCCGGCAACCAGATCAATGCCCAAAGTATCTGCATGAGAATGTCCGCCAGACATCGCCCCTAGATTTCCGCAATCAATCAAAAGATAATTGTCGGTATCTTCCCAGCCGTCACGCATGACAAAATATCCGCCTTTAGGAAAAGCAATGGAACGTCTTTCCGGGCGAAATTCACGCAGAGTTTCAAAACTCTTAACACCTTCAAATCCTAATAACCACAACGTTTCTTCGGCAACGTTTCCCGCTACAAATTTATAATCACCGCGACCAAAAATTACTGCTCCGGTTGATAGAATCGCCCGAAAATCGGTTGAATCCGCACTGCTATGCGGTAGTGTGCGACCGCCATCATCATCACCAATAATTGGCGTCGTTCCGTCCGGTCGCGTCAAATACATCATAAAATCAAGCATTTGCTGAGTTTTATGTTCGAGTTTTTCCTGCAATTTTGGATTGTCTGAATCATCCGAAAGAGTTTTCAGAATCAAAAACTGAGTATAAAAATCGACCGTGTAGCGTTGATACCAGGTTGATTGTTCAAAATAAACCCCATCGGGCAAAATTTGTCGATCTAATTCTGCAACCAGAATTTCTTCGCCAAGTTTTCGCCAATGCTCAGCACGTTTGAAAAATGGAAGTTGCGTTCCGAGATAATAAAGCCCAAGGGCTTCCCCCGTTAAATGCGTATTCGGACTGTAATAAGTCGAAAGATATTTTTCTAAATGCCGTCCATGAACGTGCAAAAATTTAAGGGCTTTTTGAAAAATTTCTTCGGTAAAATATTTTGAGTCAGCGAAAAAGTGAAACGCCCAAATCCAGGAAATTGCACGAAAGGAAACTTCGAGGCTGCTTACCCAATTAATGCCGAATCCGGGTGGATTTTGTTCCATCCAGCTTTCCAAATGCTGGACAAAAGTTGTCGCAAAAATTTCATCTTTGGAAAGCAAATAAGCAACTCCAAGATTGAAAAAATGCTGGTGTCGGTTTAATTCCCAAATAATTTTTTTGTCGCCGGTTTCTTCGGATTCGAGTTCATCAAATTGTTTCCAGTGCTTGAGCGGAATATGTTTACCTGAAATCGGTTCGTAATGCCAGTCAAACGCCGAACCGAAATCAAGATTTAAATATCCAAGTAAATCAAACTTACCTTCAGTGATTTTTTCGGCCTTTTCAATGACGTGAATAATAGCTTTTTGGTCAAATTGGCGAAAGATTTCTACAGTTTTCCCTTTTTCTCTAAAGGATGGGAAAAATCTTTCACTGCCGTTTTCATAAAACTTACTGAAAAGACTTTGTTTTGTTATAGCGGATTTACCAAACAAAGATCTATCAATTAATTGATTAAATTCATCATCGGAGGGCAATTTTCCGCTCAGACCGATTTGCTCGGTGTAAGCAGAAAGGGCTTGTTCCCCGCGAGCACGGAGCTCTTCCCAAGTGCGTCCTTTTAATTTCTTTAATGTGTCAATCGGATTAGCCATCGTTGCTGTCATAATTAAGATATTGCTACCTTTTGTTGAATTCCAACCACCGATTTTTTCTCATTCATTATTGATTTAAGCCGGTAATTCCGAAAATCATTCGGCTCACCTTTTTTGCCGTCAATTGCAGCCAAAACCAGATTAAAGGCTTCACTTGCCGAGGCAAAATGAACTTTATATTTTCCGGTTTTCTCACCATTTTCAATAATCTCGCTAAAAAAGCGTTTCGCGCCTTCGCCAATACAAGCATCTTGGTCATGATCAAAAAAGCCGTGACAATAAAGTTTGACAAAAATCCATTCCGGGCGACCTTTGACTGTCACATTCGCGCTTATCCACCGGTTGAATCGGGCAATATCCATCGGTTGATTATGCACTAACGCTCCGTCATCGAGCCGTGGAACCGGTAATCCTTTGATTTTCCGGGTCCAATTAAAAACCAACGGTCCTGTAAATATAAGTGGTAATAGGGGCTTATTTCCACAAACTGCGACCGAATTGCCCTTTCGATGCGGAATTGGCTGGTCTAACGGCAGTCCGCATTCATAAATTT
>DAORIL010000663.1:0-3743 GCA_035438525.1 Pyrinomonadaceae bacterium | reverse complement strand
CCGCATTTCCTTCGCGCCTATCGCGGTGTTTGGTGCGGGCGTGATCGACTAAAATTCGTCGCATCATATTTGCCGCAATCGCAAAAAAATGCGAACGGCTATTAAAATGAGCCTCGCGCTGATCGATTAATTTAAGATAAGTTTCGTGAATTAAAGCAGTTGCCTGGAGAGTATGATTAGGATTTTCGTGCCGCAAATATGCATTGGCTTGCCGACGGAGTTCGTCATAAATGAGCGGCATCAGATTATCCAAAACATTTGGGTCGCCGTTACTCCACTCGTTGAGCATTCTTGTAATACTATGAGATTGATCCATCTTTCTTTTAACTGACAAGTCCAGAATACTTAAAAATTTGGCGCATTATTTTTTTTGAAAAAAATGAAAAAAGTTCCGGACTTTTTTTATAAAAATATCGCGTTATATAGATGAGGACAAAAAACCTAAACAGTTGTCCCCAAAAATTATCATTTGCAACTATTTTCGTCGGTAGGTTGGCAGGTGATAAACCAGCACCCCAATTCTCACAACAAACTTAAGGTGATTGTCATTTATGGCTTTCACCTTATCTTTTTTATTCTAAATTGTTAGAGAATTTTTTACTATATCGGAAGCCCGTTTTAATTTTGTTTATTCAAAATCTGCTTTTTCCAAATTCAACCATTCCAACGCTGCACCGTGAAGTAATTTGGCTTTGGTAAATTCATCAAAATTACTTGATTCAATTAAACTTCCGGCAATTTCTTCACCGAGCGGAAACGGGTAATCTGTGCCAAGTGCAATTCTTTTCGCGCCAAACATTCGCACCAAAAATCTGAGCATCAATTCATCGTGAACCAATGAGTCAATCCAAAATTTTCCTAGATATTCACGCGGATTTACCGGATTATCAACTGCACATAAATCAGGACGCACTTTGAAACCGTGTTCGATTCTTCCTAAAGTGTAAGGAAATTCGCCGCCACCATGTGCGAAACAAATCCGTAAATTTTTGCATTTTTCTAAAACGCCCGAAAAGATAAGTGAGCAAATTGCCCGCGAAGTTTCGGCAGGCATTCCGACGAGCCACGGCAGCCAATATTTTTGCATGTCTTTTTCGCCCATCATTTCCCACGGATGAACAAAGACTGCCATTCCAATTTCTTCGCAGGCTTTGAAAAAATCAAAGAATTGCGGTTCACCTAAATTTAATTGATTAACATTGGAGCCGATTTGCACACCAACTAAACCGATTTCTTTACATCGTTCAAGTTCTTTAACCGCAAGATTTACGTCCTGCATTGGAACAGTTCCTAATCCGATAAACCTTCGCGGATATTTTTCGATTATTTCTGCAATTCCGTCATTTAAGAATTTAGAAGTATCTGCCCCGTCCTCTTTTTTTGCCCAATAATTGAACATCACCGGAACGGTCGAAAGAACTTGGACATTGAGATTTTGGGCATCGCACTCTTTAATTCTGCGTTCAGCAGACCAGCAATTATCCTCAATTTCGCGGAAAAACTTGCCGTCATCTTTGAGCATTCGGGCACAACAGGGTTTGTGATGTTCGAGCGTGATAAATCCGCCGTAGCCGAAATTTTCTTTCCAACGCGGGATGTCTTTTGGCAAAATATGAGTGTGAATATCAATTTTTAGCATTATGGCAATATGAAAAAAGTGTTAAATTTTGTGCAACCCAAACTGTTGACTTAGATTCTAACCTTTACTAGCATATTATTTTACGGTTTTTGCTGTTAAAAAACTACTCGCAAAACCAATGAAAGTGACGATTTCATTCTTCTCAAAATTAGCTCTTTTATTTGTAATATTTGCGATGGCAATGATGTTTTCGCCATTGCCAAATAGCTATGCCCAAATCCCTGAAAATTCAGCAACACAAATTCCTCTAATACCTGCTCCGGATGATGAAGGAGCAAATTTTGACCTGAGTAAAGATTTTCGGATTGAAAAAACTGAAATTAAAGGCGGCTCCGAACTGATTACGGTTTTTGCGACCCTAAAGGGGATGAAAAATCCGACGGACGAACCGCCCAAACAAGTTCCATTGGTAAGTGTTTTGCGTGACACTTTGGGCGATAACAAAGTCGAAAATGATAGTTTGCGCTATTTGTGGATGCTGACTTATACCAAACCCTGCTTCATTCAAAGAGTTTCTGCCTTTATTCCATTTTTATACACCAGAACCAATAATAAAAGTTCAGTTGGTGACGAACCACCTCCGGCACTTCTTGATTTGCGCTCAACTGATAAGCAGATGTGGAACAAGATTTTTTGGATGGTATTTCGCAATTTTGTTCTTAATGATATTGGAACCGTGGCGCGAACTCCATCATTGCATTACCAGGAAAATTCACGGAATTATCAGAAAACGGCGATAGTTCGGGCTTTGGCACTTATTTCGCTCTACGAATCGGCAAATCATACTAAACTAATTTCGGATGCGGAAATGCGGGAGATTCAAGCCCGTTTAACGGTTTCAGACAGTTTTTTTGCGCCATTGATGCAGAGGGAAAATCTGGATCGGGTTTATCAAAAAGAAGTTAGTCAGTCACGTGATGTATTGGGACAAAATTGGGAGCTGTTGCGGCAATACTCAGAATCCCAGGGATTACTTTTTGAACCTTTGAAAATGCCGGACGGGAAAACAACTCACGCGATTGTTTGGACAACCGAATCGGATTTAGCCGCCAATAAGAATAAAAAGTTTGACGGACGATTTTTGAATATCAAGAATCCGTGGAAAGATGATCGTTTGACTAATTGGAAAGGCTACAAAGAAGTTCGCTGGTTTGATGAAGACAATCGGCAAGTTGCGCCCAATACGCCCGGAGCGATATCTAAAACAATGATCCCATTAGGTTTATATGGTTTGGATTTTCCCAAAATTCCGACTTTATTAGTTGATTTTCGTGACACCCGAAATCCGAAACGGCGCGAAATGTCAAAACGGATTGTGGATGATTTTACTAAAGCAGTATCACTTTCAAGGTTCGGAAGCTTTCCGTTTTTTGTCGGTAAATTTGTCTATGATTATGTAACTTCCAAACGCGGAATGGATATTAACCAAACTTCGCGGTTTCAGTCCTATGCCCAATTGAAACTTTTGCTTTCGTTGAATGCTTCGCTTGATTCTGAATTTAGAAACGAAATTTCAGATCGATTGGAAATAGTTTCACTTAATCCTTTGGAAAATAACCTTAACGTTGAAGCCGGACTGGCCGAAAAACAATATGCAAATTTACTGGCTTACGCCAAACGTGATGACGGTTTACCTGCTAAAATCGAAAAAGATCGGCGCGAAGAAATGGTTTATCTAAAACATGGCGGCAAAGAACGGATGTGGTTTGCCTTGGGCAATTTTCTGAGTTTAGGACTTTACACACATCGGGAAAAATCAACTCCTGAATTGATGGCTCAATTAGATATTCGTCGTCAACTCGGCTACCACGAACGATTTTTGCGCGAAATTGCGCTGACTTCGGCTAACCCTGAAATTGACAGTGATTTAGAGGCGATCAAAACTTCATTACAATTTGTTGCAGAAAATGGGACGGATGCAGGCGATAAAACGGTTAAGGCGATCTCTAAGATCTTTAAAATAACAGCAGAAGAAAATATACGCACATTATGTCTAAACAGTCTTTATAAAGTTAATCGTGCTTCTGCTAAAAAAGAACTCTTGGCACTATACATAAATCCAACTACCGACAATCAATTGCGTTCTCTCAGCTTAAATTATCTG
>DAORIL010000662.1:0-3751 GCA_035438525.1 Pyrinomonadaceae bacterium | reverse complement strand
AATTTCTTCGGCTTGATGAGCCGTTTCGTTTGTTGCCGAAAGCGGTGCGTCCTGCGGAAGCCAAACATCCACATAAGATAAATAAGCATTGTCTTTCGGGAAAAAATTGGTTTTCAATTGGCTCGCAAAAATTCCGCCTAAGATCAAAAACACGAGTGCCGCCGCCATTACTTGCCAACGATGATTGATCGCCCAGGTTCCAAATCGGTAATAAACCGCAGCAAAGCCTTTTGTGCGCCGTTCTTCAATCGGTATTTCGGCTTTTGGACGAAGTAAATAAAAACTCAGCAACGGAATAAACGTCATCGAAACAACCCGTGACGCAATCAAAGAACAGGTCATCACGACCGGCAGACTGTAAACAAAATCACCCGTTCCACCCGGCAACATCAGAAACGGTAAATAGGCAACAATGTTGGTGATAGTGGCATAAAGAATGGCTGTGGCAAGTTTTGTCGGACCAAACCACGCCGCAATTTGTGCCGGATAGCCTGCCGCCAAATCGCGCTTGATGGCATCGCCCGCCACCACCGGATCATCCACCAAAAGTCCAAGCGCAATGATCAAAGCGGCGATTGAAACTTGCTGTAAATCAATGCCGAGGATATACATCATCCCGAAAGTCATCCCCAAAGTCAACGGAATTGACAATGCCATCAGCAAAGCCGAACGCCATTCCCAAAAACCGATGAGTGCAACAATCACCACCAAAATTATCGCTTCCCAGAGACTTCGCATAAACAACTCGACATTTTCTTCGACCTGCAGAGGCTGATCTGAAGTGCGGGCGTAAATCAAATCTTCGGGCAATTGTTCTTTGAGCGAGTTGAGCATGACATCAATTTCTTCGCCGAAATGACCGATTTTTTCGCCTGAACGCATTTGCACCGAAAGTGTAATCGCCCGACTGCGCTGCCAATTTCCTTTTGCGTCACGCCAGTTGAAATAATTCAGAAATCGCGCCGGACTTTCATAACTGCGTCCGATGTCCGCCAAATCGCGCAAATAAACCGATTGTCCCGAATAGGTCGGAATCAAAACATTGCCGATTTCCTGTTCGCTTTTAAATTCTCCCGAAGGCTCAATAGTGACATTTTTACCCTCGACATTGAGCATTCCGCCGGATTTTTGGGTGTTGCGTGCTTGCAAAACTTTGCTGATTGTTCCGGGCTGAATGCCATAAGACGCCAAACGTTCCTGGGAATAAAGCAGATAAATTGCTTCATTCAAAAGTCCTGTCCGGTCAACTTTAGAAACGATTTCATTTGCCTTAAAAGTTTTTTCCAACAGTTCGGTAAATTCGTCCATTTCGCGGTAGCTGTATTTATCTCCGGCAACTTGCGTTAATTTCGGCTTGATTTCGTTAGTCTCACGAATCACGAACGGTTGCCAAAAATCGGGATCAAATTCAGCCGCCTGCAATTTTTCGCTAATGAATTTGTTGAGAAATTCTAAAATCTGCGCATCATTTGCTTTGGTCGAACCATCAAAGGCGGCAAAGCCAATTCCTTCAATAATTCGTAGATTATCGGCAAAACCTGTTTCTTTGGCGTATTTTACAAAAATATCGAGCGGACGGTGCACCATTTTGAATTGGACCGACTGCGGAAAATTGAAAACCAAAGTAAAACGGTTTGATTTATTGGAAAGTTTGGCGCGTTCCTTTTCAATTGCCGATTGAATCTGCGTAGCGCGTTGAGCAATTTCAACTTCGCCAACTTTCGGGCTGGCAACCGTCAGCATCAAAGCGGCGGTGTCACCGAAATCTTTGACAAAATTTACGGGTCCGGCATCGGGCGGCAGGTCTTTGATCGTGTCAATTTTGAGTTTGATGTCGTCAAACTCTTTGCCCGTATCGGTGACATTATCATCCAGTTCGATATAAACCACCGAAATTCCCGTCCGCGAAATTGATTCGATTTTAGTTACTTTGGTGTTACCGGCAATTTTTTCTTCGATCTTTTTGGTCACGAGCTGTTCAACTTTTTCAGCCGCCCCACCTGACCAGGGAACTAAAACAACCGCCATTTTAACCGGAATATCGGGGTCTTTGCGTTGTGGCATATTGAAATATCCGAAAATCCCCCAGATACAAGTCGCAATCAGCAGAACCCAGGCAATCTGGCGATTCTCGACGCAGAAACGTAAAGTGTTGTGTGTTTTTTCAATAATTTCGGAATCATTTTTAATATTAGACATAATAATTTCCTCTTAAATCTATGATAAATAACAATTTAATTATTTTCCTCAGGTTCTGATGAAACCGCTTTGATAACTGACCAGACCGTTTCCGTCGTAGAAATAAGCGCGATACCGAGTTCTACTTCCGGCGAATTTTCAACCTTTTTTACCTCTTCCACCGTTTTAAAAGCGACTATTGTTTCTTCTTTCGTTTCGGAATTTTTCAAAATAAAAGTATCGTCACAGATTTGGCTGATATAACCTTCTAAAATATTATGATTGCGTAATTTAACGGTTATTTGCGTATCTTCGCCGACTCCTTGTTTCAAAACTTCGTTTTTTATTTTTAACTCCGGTAATAATTCGCTGATGTTTCGCTGGGTTTGAATGAGCATTGTTTGGTTAATGGCAAACAATGCAACAACTGCCAGCATCAAAATTTTGTTCAATAAATATAGTTTTTCCATTTTTAATTCCTCTTAGCCTTTCAACTTTTTTCCTTATTGGCTGACGATACTGCTGTTCCAACCAACGCTACACAGATGACACATATCAACAGGACACCGATGCAACAAATTTCCATTTCTCTCACCTCCTTAAGGAATAATCTGAACTTTTTCTCCGTCATCGAGAAAAGTTGCGCCGCTGATAACGACTTTTTCACCTTTTTGCACTCCCTTCGTGACTGCGACCGTATTTCCGTAAGTTTCGCCTAACACGACCTCACGCGAGTGGACGATTTGCACGCTGTTGATTTCCTGAGCAACAAAAACCGCATAGTTGTTAGCATCATTTTTTGAACGGACAACGGCACTGAGCGGCACGACATTGTTAGCTTCGCCTGTTTTTTTCGACATCATTTCGAGCGAGGCGATCATTCCCGATTTGAGCAGATTTTGAAGATTCGGAATGGTTACTTCGACTTCAAAAACACGGCTGTTTTGGTCTGCCGAAGGCGCAATGCGCGACACTCGCCCGGAAAATTCCTGATTGGGCAAAACCTCGGTGGTTAAAGCCAAAACTTGTCCGAGTTTGAGCGTTTGCAATTCAATATCGGGAACACCGAAAACCGCTTTGACCAAGGTTGTATCTGCTAAAACAAAGGCGGAAGCATTCGGCGCAACCAGCGATCCGGCTTCGACTTTTCTTTCCAAAATAACAGCGGTAAATGGTGCCCGAAGCGTTGTATCCTGCAAAGGGATTTTTGCCTCTTCGATGGCTACATCAGTCGTTTTGATTTTTGCCTGAACCTGATCAATCTGCGACTGCATCGTTTTTACTTTTTCCTGTGCGGTTTTGAGCGAAGCGCGGGCAGTATTAACCCGTCTTTCAGCTATTTCCAGATTGGTTTTGGCGTTATCAAAATCTTTTTTGGTCATACTTTGTGCGTTGTAAAGATTTTGGGCGCGGTTAAAATCAATTTTTGCCTGTTCCAAACTTGTTTCAGCTTCGGCAACCTGCGATCTATTAATGGAAACGGACGATTCCATTTCGTTAAATTGCGCTTTGGTCGTGTTGACATTCTTTTGCACCTCACCTTTTTGGGCTTCGGCTTGATTGACTTTGGTTT
>DAORIL010000661.1:0-3751 GCA_035438525.1 Pyrinomonadaceae bacterium | reverse complement strand
GATCCATTTACCCAGCCTCGGCGAATAGAAAGAAAAGATGCTGACCCCGTTAACGAAGCCTTAGCCAAAAAAATCAAAGAAGATGACTTAGTTGAAGAAGTCATTGCCACTGAATTCTAAATCCTGCCTTCCATAATTTTGACAAACGAGCCCGAATTTAGCTCATCCAAACTCAAAGTTGTAGCGTTTAATACTTCACTTTCAGATAACGCCCCGCAGCTAACCGCACGAATACAATAATTTAACAAGCCTTGAGCTGAAGCCGCATCGTCGAATTGATTACCCGACATTGTGGCTTTTGTTGCTTTGTCCAAAAATCTTTTGAGCCGATTCTTTTGTTCGTCAAAACTTTCTAAAAAGAATGCGTAAACTGCGGCATAACGGGCGACGAGTTGAGCCGGATGCAAATCCCAACTTTGATAAAATCCATTGGTCAACGAATGGGTAACGTTATTGAAATGCAACCGCCAAGCCTGATGCACCACTCTTTTATTTTCTTTAAGTTGTTGATTAGTAAGATTTTCACCTTTATGGATTGGAACCGGCATTTCGGTTGTGACCGAATCCGAAAGCCGAATTCCAAGTGGCGAAAGTGCATTTTGCATTACATTGCGGGCAAAATTACAGGCATCGTGTTTAAGATGTTGATGAACAGCCGTGATTCCAAAACTGGCAGTGTAATCATAAGCTCCAAAATGTGCGGCTAAAATCCGATCTTTAGCAGCTTCGGCAAGATTTCTGATTTTCAAAATTGCTTCTGGAGTTTCAATCATTATTTCTATTTTGATTGAATTTGGCACAAGATTATTTTGTTTTTCAAATTCCGCTAATAGTTCACCTAAAACGGTAACCTCTTCTGTGCAAGTAATTTTGGGCAAAGTGACCACAAAGTTTTCTGGCAAAACTCCATTAGTTTTTCTCAATAAATTTGATAAAAAAAGTTCAAGAGTGCGAACTGCCCGTTGAAAAGTTTCGGTTTGAAAAGATTTAATGCGAAAACCGCAAAATATTGTGATCGTTTGGTTTAGAAAGGATTTTGCTAATTCGTTTGAACTTGCAATGGTGTGTGAATCTTCTTCCTCATCAGACCGAACCCCGTAGCCATCCTCAAAATCAATGCGAAAATCTTCAATCGACTCACGTTTTAATTTTTCAATGACGCGATTATAAATTGTCCACGCAAACCACGCCGGATAATTTTCTTTTTTCACACTTTCGGCGTTTTCGATTAATTTGAACTCCAAATCTGCCGCAACATCTTCATAAATCGGCAAAGTATCGCAGCCTTTTAGCCACATTGCCTTGGCAAATTCAACGAAATTTGGTGCGTAATTTCCAATGGATTGCAACGCTAATTTGCCAAATTTGCTTGGAGTTTCTGCCGAAAATCGGTCTGCGCCACCGTAAACAACGTGAACAGGATTGCGGATTTGTGATTGCTGATTGGGGATTTTTTTTTGTAATTTATCCTCAAAAAGTTTGTTTGCTAATTCTATTAAATTATTGCTCATCAGTTGTTTGTGAAAAATTATAAGCTAATAAAAAGAAGCCCGAAGCCATAAAAACAAAGCGTATCAAATTAAATAAAAGATGCAAGTTTTCCGGCGCGGTATAAACTAAGGCACCAATTGGAACTTGAAAAAAATAAAGTGAATATTTTAGCAGTTTTTCCGTCAATGTGCGGGCAGGAAGCAAAAACGCCAGCAAAAATAAACTCAAATAACTGGCGCAAAATTTAATCATCGAAAAAAGCATTTGCATTGCAATTTCATTTTGTTCAATCGGCAAATTATTTATCGCATTGTGCATCATCGTCAAAATGTGCAAATCTTCGTAAAAATCGAGAAATCCGCAAATTAACATCGCACCCAAAGCGACATCTGCCACAGCTTTTGAAACAAAATCGCCACGCTTTAAATATTGGGTCAGAAAAACGAAAAGCGTCACGAAAACGCAAATAAAAACAATATCAATCGTAAAAGTCAGCCGCAAAGGGTTTTGTCCTTCGATTAATCCATTAGTGTAATTTGTAACTGATTGCGTTATTTCAAATTTTTCCTGAGTAATGCGGGTTGTAATGCCAATGACAAACATTGCCAAAACGCAAAGTCCAGCAACCAAAGATAGGCGGCTAATCATTTTTTGATTGTTCATTTGCTTACAAAATAGTTGAAATCATTAATTAATTCCAATCAAAAACTAAAAAATAATCCGCCTAAACGCCAAACCAACCAAGTTTTTGCTAGAATAATTTTTTTCTTTATGGAAACCGAAATTCAAGATTTTTGGCAGAAACATCCTTGCGGAGCAGAATTGGTCGGCGATTTGTCCGAAAAATCGAAAAAGGATTACGAAGATTTTTTTGTCCGTTACGACAAATACCGCTACGAAAAAGAAGCTCATATTTTAAAAAATCTTGACCAAATTGATTTTCAAGGAAAAAAAGTTTTAGAAATCGGACTCGGACAAGGTGCAGATGCCGAACAAATTATTAAACGCGGCGGAATTTATTCAGGAGTTGATTTAACTGAGGAATCAGTAAATCGAATAAAAATGCGTTTTTCGCTCCGAAATTTACCGTTTGAAGAAATCAAACAAGGTTCTGCGCTCGAACTTCCTTTTGTTGATAATCAGTTTGATATAGTTTTTAGCCACGGCGTTTTGCACCATATTCCCGAAATCAAAACAGCACAAAAAGAAATTGCTCGCGTCTTAAAAACCGATGGAAATTTAATCGTCATGCTCTATGCAAAAAGGTCTCTAAACTATTTATTTTCAATTTGTTTGGTGCGCCGATTTGGTTTACTTGTCCTTTATTTTCTAAATCTGAAAGTCGGCGGCATTTATCAACATCATCTGGCACAGGCAAGGGAAAAGGGAATTTGGAATTATCTAAAAATGGACAGTTTCATCAATGTTAATACCGATGGACCTTTTAATCCTTATTCCAAAGTTTATGATGTAAATGAAGTAAAAAAAGACTTTGCTGAATTTGATTTAATCGAATCGCATCAGGATTTTATGCACGCGCCGCCTTTGAAAATCGGCTGGCTTCCGCTGGCAAAGTGGCTTGGCTGGCATCTTTGGGTTAAAATGTCTCCAATTAAAAAATAATTTTATTGAGGTGTAGTTATTATTAAAAAGATTCCATTTGTTGATTTAAAGTCGCAATATTTAAGTTTAAAAGAAGAATTTGACGCAGCAATTCTAAAAGTTGTTTCCGAAACGGCGTTCATCGGCGGAAAATACGCGAAAGAATTTGAAGAATCGTTTGCAAAATACATTGGCGTTCAACATTGTGTCGCAGTTGCCAACGGAACGGATGCCTTAGAAATCGGTTTGCAGGCAATTGGTGTTGGAGCGGATGACGAAGTTTTAGTTCCCGCCAACACTTTTTTTGCCACTGCCGAAGCCGTTGGAAATGTTGGCGCAACCCCTGTTTTTGTTGATATTGACGAAAAATATTACAACATTGATCCGACCAAAATCGAAGCCAAAATCACGCCGAAAACGAAAGCAATAATTCCGGTTCATCTCTACGGTTTGCCCGCTGAAATGGATGAAATTATGAAAATTGCCAAAAAACACAACTTAAAAGTTTTAGAAGATTGCGCGCAGGCACACGGCGCAACTTATAAAGGAAAAACGGTTGGGACTTTTGGCGATGTTGCTACTTTCAGCTTTTATCCAAGCAAAAATCTTGGTGCATTTGGCGATGCAGGGGCGATTATTTCAAATTTTCAGGAAGTTG
>DAORIL010000660.1:0-3761 GCA_035438525.1 Pyrinomonadaceae bacterium | reverse complement strand
AAGGGACAATGCTAGTCCTCGAAATTTTATGCACGAAGCTAATCCGCGCTCAACGGTCTATAAATTTCAAGTTGAAGCATTTGGCAAAGCACCATTTGCGGTTGGATAAATCTATTATTTTCTATTGTTTTGGATGAGGAGTAGAACTTTTGAAAGATTTCTGCTCCTTTTAATTTTTTTGCAATCAGTCTTTTATCGGCATATATAAAAAGTCACAACAACTTTGCAAATGATTGCACTGCACAAAGTTTGTAGCTATTTTGAAATTCTTTAAGATTCAACGCAAAGAGAAAAAATCACTTCGTAATTCTGTATTGACAGCAGAGATTTGGCTGTTTAATCTTTATAACTCGGATCAATTCTGTCTAATTTTCTGAGTAGTGCCGGAAACGCTAATTCTGCTCCCATTCCTTTGGTGACAAGTTCAACCTGAGCTTTGATTCCCGCCACAATTTGGGGATGAACCTGGATCAATTCTTTTCCGCCCGACTGTGCCAAAACCTGAATTCGACACGCGGCTTCGAGCATATACATGGCTAAAAATGCTTCGGCCATAGTTCTCCCGCAGGTCAATAAACCATGATTTCGCAAAATTAGAAAATTGTTAGTGCCTAGATCTGCAACTAAACGCGGTTTTTCTTCGGGATTGAGCGCAACACCTTCGTAATTGTGATAGGCCAGCCCCATTTGCGGAAAAAGTGACGTTTGGGAAAGCGGCAACAGTCCCTCTTTTTGGGTTGAAACTGCCACGCCATAAAGCGAATGAGTATGCAAAACGCATCCGACATCGTGACGTGCTTCGTGAACCGCACTATGAATGGTAAAACCTGCGGGATTAATGAAATGCGGCGTTTCTGCCACAATTTCGCCCTGTAAATTAACTTTTACCAAACTCGAAGCTGTAATTTCCTCGAACAAAAATCCATATGGATTAATTAAAAAATTTCCTTCTTCGTCGGGAACACGCGCCGAAATATGCGTAAAAATTAAATCATCCCAACCGTAAAGCGCGACCAGGCGATAAACCGCCGCCAGCTCAACCCGTGTTTGCCATTCTGCTGCTGATACTTTGTCTTTGATTGATGTCATTTTTCTCAATTTTTCCTCTATTGATTCTCTATGTAAAATTCCCTTTGATAGAAAAAATTTATACTTCCTTTTTTATTTTTAGCTTCCGAAGATTTTATATTAACTGGTTCAAATTTATTTTGGTTATTTCCAATTTTTCCAATTGAAAATTGAATCAAATAATATCCTAGAAGACTTTCTTTTATTTCGTTAAGTATTTTCAGGATTTTTTCATCTTTTGAAATTTCTATAGCAAAAAACGATTTTCCACCTGAATTCTTTGATATAGCCGCAATACCATTTTGATTGAAATTTCCCAGTATCATACTATTAAATGCTGTTGCCTGCGTAAAATTAGTATCCTTTATGTGAAGCGTGTAAAGCCTGACTCTATTTTTGACCAATTCAGCTAATAAAGTTTTAGGTTCAATTTGGCTGGAGTTATCTATTCCATCTGATAGTAGAATAATTATTTTCTTTTTGTCTTTTGATTGAGAGAAACCATTTTTGTTGATAAATGAAAGATTATCAAGAATGTAAGAATTACCTTTTGAAGGTATTAAAGCGTCAATATCTTTTTTCGCTTTTGTAAAATCATTTGTAGAAGAATTGAATTTTACTGTTACATTGGCAAAAGTTGCAATTGAAATAAAATCCTTTTTTGAGTTCAATATTTGATCAATAAAAGTTAATGCAATCTTTTTGGACAACGGTAAGACTTTTTCTTGAGAAGGAGTTGTATCAATAAGCAAAACAACTTCTAAGGGGTCATTTGATATATTCTGAATATTATCAATTTTTACTTGAGATTTTCCGATAGTTAAAGAAATATCGTCTTTTGTTAAATCATGGACAGCCTTACCTTGATTGTCAGTTACTGAAAAAACAAGTTGAGAAACGCCCTGTGTAAAAGCACTTGAAACAAAAATGAAAAATATACTTAAAAATTGTAGGAATAGTTTCATAACCAAGTTTGTTTGCTTTGCATTATTTACCAATTTAAATTCCTGATTTTTACCAACTCCCTCGGGTCAAATAATTTTTCGGCACTTCATAAAGTAAACCTTTTTGCGAATGTCGGAGTGAACTGTGGATAAAACAGACGTGTGTGCACCAGCAAGCCTTTCCGCCGTCTATCCAGTCTAATTGCTCCTGTCGCGCCATAGTTTCCCAAAGTTTTCCGAAATCAAAATCGAAATCTTTTAAACTCGCAAATTTGTCCAAAAGTTCACAGGCACGAACATCACCGTTATAGTCAATGACCGCCGAAGTTTCTCCGGCCGTGCAGGGAAATGCCCACGGAGTCGGTTTTTCAAAATTAGCGTGTTGGGTGCGGTAATGCGTCATAATTGTGCCGACGTAAGCCACTTGTTTGATAAATTTTTTCGCCGAATCATCATCGGCAAACATTCGCGTTGAATAGCGTTTGGTCAGATTCGCAGTATATTGATAAATTTTGGTCAAGGCTTCCAGCGGAACTGCTTTGATCGATTCTCCAACCTTAGTTTCGCCGCGCACGATGTTGAAATATTGCCCGTCAAGCTTGAAGTTTTGCCATAAATGTTCGCCAAGTTTTTCGATCTCATTATAATTATCCGCGCAAATAACCGTGTTTACATTGAGGCGAAAACGTGCCCCGAATTTTTCTTTCAACGGATAAAGATTTTCGATACATGCCAGAGTTTTCTCCCAATTTTTCGGCACACCGCGAATTTTATCGTGCGTTTTGCCGTAGCCGTCGAGGGCGATATTCAAATATAAATCCGTAATTTGTTCGTGCGAAAGGGCGTGTTCGACCACTTCATGAACTCTTGATTTGATCAGCGCGTTGGTTGGAATGATCAGCCGGTTGATACCGTTATTTTTGACGAAAAGATCAATGATTTGGTTTAGATCTTTGCGCAAAGTCGGTTCGCCGCCTGACAGCCAGAGGTCGGTAATTTTCGGCATTGTGCGCGAAACTTTTTCAATCTGTTCAAACGTCAGATCACCTTTTTTATTGAGTTCTTCGTGATAAAAACAGGTGTCGCAAAAGGCGTTACAGCGTGAAGTGACGAAAAAAATTACGGTATCAAGTTGTCGTTCGCGTTTAGTTGAACGAATCAGATCCGCAAATTGGGTGATTTTATTAGACATCTGCAAATATTTTAACAAAAAAGACGAAATTAGTGACAAAGATTACAAATTGTTTGCTCACAGCTAAGTTATAATGACGAAAATTCCCGAAATACTGAGGCAAAAATGGGCGAAAAAAAAGTCTCAACGCAAACCGATGAACATCAGCTACGAGTATTTACCAAAGCTGTTTTGAATGATTTACAGGCACTCGAAAAAATGCTCAATGGCGAGATGATGGAAGAAAATGCGCTTCGGATCGGAGCTGAGCAGGAAATGTTCTTAGTTGATTCCTCGATGCATCCCGCTTGCGTAGCCATGCAAATTCTTGAAAATGCAAAAGATACACGCCTGACGACAGAAATCGGACAATTTAATTTGGAGGCAAATTTAACTCCGCTTGAATTTCGCGGAAATGCTTTGAGCCAACTTGAAAACGAAATTTTGGAAGTAGTTGACATCGTGCGTCAAACTGCCCGAAACCTAAATTCGGATGTGCTGTTAGTCGGAATTTTGCCAACTATTCAACATTCGGATCTAGTGATTGAAAATATTACCCCGAGTCCTCGTTATTACGA
>DAORIL010000659.1:0-3770 GCA_035438525.1 Pyrinomonadaceae bacterium | reverse complement strand
AACCTCAAATGGAACGCCTCGTTCATTTAACCGCACAACCAAACAAATCGGTCAACGGCAACCAAAGTGCGGTGACTTTAAAGACTGCGGAAGTTAAAAATTACAGAACCATTTTGATAGTTGGTGCTATCCTTTTGGCTTTAGGGGCGGCAGTTATTGCATACTTAGGATTTCGACCAATCAACCGTTCAACCCAATTATCACCCCAACGCAAACTTTGGCAGTTGACATTTGATCCGGGATTGGAAATTGAACCGGCATGGTCGCCTGATGGTCGCTTCGTTGCTTTTAGTTCCGATCAGAGTGGAAATTTCGACATCTGGGTGCGCTCAGTAGGCGAGGGCAATTCAATTCAGGTAACAAAATCCGCTGCACACGATTGGCAACCAGACTGGTCGTCTGATGGACAGTCGCTTGTTTTTCGTTCCGAACGAGATGGTGGAGGGCTGTTTATTGTTCCTGCACTTGGCGGCAACGAGCGCAAATTATGCGGGTTCGGCTATCGTCCCCGTTGGTCGCCGGATGGCTCTCAGATACTATTTTACAGTTCCGCATTCCCGGGAGTAGCCAAATCAAAAATCTATGTCATCAGTGCTAATGGGGGAAAACCTCAGGAGGTTTTAACTGATTTTACTGCTGAATTTGCTTTTCCCCTTCGCGTGGCTTGGCATCCGGATGGACATCATATCTCTGTTTGGGGAAATCACTTGAAATTCGGGTGGAGCTTTTGGACGGTTTCAGTAACAGACGGCGTGGCATTGCAGTCACAGGTAGATTCTAAGGTAACGGCGCAGCTTAGAGAAGCGGCTATCACATTTAGCGATTTCGTCTGGATGCGTTCAGGACAGGGACTAATTTTTGAAGGCGAAGCACTTGGCGTGAGAAATCTTTGGAAAATAAATGTTGACCCAAAAACAATGCGTTGGACTGATGGACCCGAACGCTTAACAACCGGTGCTGGTAAGGACACAGATATAGTAATGTCACCGGACGGACGGAAACTGGCATTAAGTATTCGTAATGAAAGAAGTCGCCTCTGGACTTTTCCTTTTGACCCGGTTAGAGGTCGGGTGAGCGGAACTGGACAGCCCATTACAGTATCCAGTATGAGTGCTTTGCAACCGGGATTGTCCAGAGATGGAAAGTTGCTAGTGTTTCGTAATCAACGAGGCAGCAAAGAAGAATTATGGGCAAAATCGCTGAACGACGGAAAAGAGACATTGCTTGCTCCGGCAGATGATTTCAGCCGCACAAATCCTATCTGGTCTCGTGATGGTTCGGAACTAATCTATATCAGAACAAATCCATCAAAACTGGAACAAACGGAAATTGCTCCTCAGTTGGATCGTGCTTTGGCATTAAGAACCTTTGGCGGCAGTGACGAACAGGTTATTACATCCTCTATGCATGGGAAGTTATCACCAACCGATTGGACACCGGATGGAAAATTTATTCTGGCTAGTTCAGACTGGAAAACGCCTGAACGAGTGGCTCTTTGCTTATTCTCGATAAATGCGGCTCCCAATGCCGAGACACAAATGCAGGTCATTGCATCACATCCTGATTATAATCTCTGGCAAGGTCGCTTCTCTCCCGATGGACGCTGGATCAGTTTCAACGCATATAAGGCTACGGATGGAGCGGTTTCCACAATCTATGTAATCCCTGCCTCGGGCGGTGACTGGATTCCCATTTCCGAGGGACAGCATTGGGATGATAAGCCGCGCTGGTCGCCCGACGGTAAGACAATTTACTTTGTTTCCAATCGGACGGGATTTTTCAACGTTTGGAAAGTTGGATTCGATCCGACAACCGGAAACCCCCTCGATCAGCCAACACGCGTGACCGACTTTGAAAGCCCAACGCAAATGATCATGCCGAATATCGTTCCGTTGGAAATGGTTTTGACACATGACCAACTCGTTTTGCCAATGATGGATACTACTGGAGGTATCTGGATCTTGGAGAATATTGACTGATTAAAATGCTCCGTTGATTGTGGTGATATTCAAGAAAAATAGGAGAGAAAACTTTGGGTAATTATTCCATTTTTAGTTTTTAATTGTTTTCAAATTCCAAAAGACGCGGATAAACTAAACTTTAATTCTGCCCAATTCAATTATAATAGTCTTTAACAAAAGTGAAGCTTTTAGACTGTGTCCGCCCAATTGATTCAAAAATACAGTTTTCAATCAGTCCGGCTTTGAATCCGGAAAAGCAATTTTTGGCTTGAGCCTTATCGAAATAATTACCTCTGTTGCTTATTGATTTTTGGTGAATTATTTTTTGGGAAATTTGTTCATCTTTGATAAAGCTATTAAATAGGGCTTTAAGATATTTCATAACAATAACTTCCAAATTTTTCTTCTAATTTGATTGTTTATTATTATTTGACCATACTCAAGAGCTTTCTCTAAAAACTCGTCTCTGCCAGCTGCAATTGCGGCTCTTGTGCGGGTGATTTTAACGGATGGGGTAATTCCAACGCCGAGATGCTGCGATCCGTCGTATTTTTGCACTTTCATACCAGTGAACATAAGTCTGTAACCGCCGGGAAGCGAAATAGGAATTGTGTCGCCGTTTGTTCCGGCTGTTGTTTCGCCGATTATTTCAGCATTGCTGTATTTTTCAGCAATGCTGATCATTGTCTCGGTATAACTGATTACACGACAATCAATTATGAAAACTTTTTTTGCTTTCAGGTATGGCGGTTTAGGTTTTATGTCCCAAGCTCGTCCGTTTTCAAAATGCTTAAATTGATGATAGGGTTCGGTAATAAGCGGTATCAGGAATCTGGGGCTGGTCATCGGCTTATCACTTAAACGAGAAAGAAAACTGAAGGGATCAGCGAGTTTTGGATAACCTCTGAAATCAAAAATTATTTCAAAAGCAAATATTATTCCTTCAAAAAATCCTGTAAATGGTTAAAATTGGGAGTTTCCTAATTTTGCATACTATGAAAACTTACACTATCCGTCGCGAAAATTCACCCAATAAATTATCAAAACCAAATAGAAATCAGACCGAAAAAAGGGTTACGGGTATGGAATAAATATTGCGTTAGATAATTAATGCCGAACCATTTTGAAAAGATTCAATTTTGAGGCGGGAGGACTTTTGATGATTGAGCAATTAAATAACATCGAAGCCGGAGACTTATTGGAGAAGGGAAAATTCGGGCATTTAGCGTGTGTTTTGGAAAATGGCGAACCATATCTGGTGCCAATTAATTATTTGTATTTTGAAGGCGCAATTTATGTTCACACGCTACCGGGAAAAAAACTTGAAGCAATGCGGTTAAATGGAAAAGTTTGCTTACAGGTTGAGAAAATTAAAGATGATTATCGATGGCAAAGTGTAATTGTTTTCGGAGAATTTCAGGAACTTCAGGAAACTGAAGAAAAGATAAAGATCTTACAGGCTTTTTGCCAGCGATTTGAACATTTAACTCCGGTCGAAGCAATGAATGAGGAGAATTGGAGTATTAGCGGGATAGTAATTTTCAGAATCAATATCAAAAAAATAACTGGAATTACTGAACGATAAAAAGGACTCATTTTGAAAAACATTTTGAAAGTTTTGGATATCCTAAAATTTTCTGTATTTTATGGCCCTGGTTTAGGGAGTTAAATCAATTAGTGAGGAACAATGCCTTTGGAATTTGGATAATAATATTGGGACTCCAAATAAATGGACAACGGAAATAACTAAGGTCGTCTCTAACCAAATACGCAGTTGAAATTAATTGAAGACCCAAAATATGGGCAAAC
>DAORIL010000658.1:0-3774 GCA_035438525.1 Pyrinomonadaceae bacterium | reverse complement strand
AACGAAAAGCGCTTACTAAGTTTGTATTTTCACTCGTGGCATCGCCCAAATTCGGGAATGGTGATGACCGATGGCATGATAAAAAACTTCTATCTTGCCAAACCTGCCGAGAAGCCCCAAGATTTCAACGAATACCCAGTAGACCGAAATAAATTCGTGGTTTACCAGCGATCCCATTCCGGTAAATATGAGGTTGAATCCGTAAAGAAAAATGAACGGGTTGAAAGTAGCGGCTGTTGTGCAATTCAGGTTTTCGATTATGATGTGATTTTAAAAGATTTGGAAAATTCCGCCAATAACGTCATACTTTTGGAAAATGCCCGTTCGGGTTGGTCGGTAAAAGGGTGGTCGCCTAATGACAAATTCATTTTGTTTGAAGGCGAAGAAAGTCTGTTCTTATTTGACCCGAAAACAAAGGAAAAAAAGATAATTTTCCGCAAACACAGTAACTCCAAATTCATATTCAATTCTGACAGTAACGGTATATTTTTGACTAGTTACGACGGTAAAGAAAATCTTTTTGAATTTTACAACATTGTCGATGACCAATTAAAAACTATTAAACCGATTGGTAACGATTCGCAAATGTTGCTTTCCCCGGACGGTAAAACCTTGGGACTGATTTTAACAACTTCTGACGGTAAAAATGTCATTAATCAACTTCATCTTTTCAATACCCAAACCATTGAGCAAACGAATATTTTTGATTTACCCGGCGGAGTGATTCGGCTCGGTCAGGAGCAACCGTGGAAAAAAGATGGTGGCGAAATAGCTTTTTCTGTCAGCAGCAAAGATTTTGCGATAGATGTTTATTCGATCAATACAAATGACGGTAAATTAACCCATTGGTATCCGCCGGAAGGAGAAACAACGGCCCTGTATTTATCCGAATAGAACTTAAGGGGCTAAAGTAAATTTGGGGAAAACTGGGTGCCTATTTTGATTTTATCCGCATAAAAAGGACGGAAAACAAAGTAACACCTCTTTATTTTCCGTCCTTTTATCTTTGAGAAGAAAGGCAAAATCTTCCTAGTTTAATAGGGTTATTTTAAGAAACTTTACTTTCAAACCTCTCTTATTTTCAACTATACCTATTTTTTTTTGAGGCTTCTGTCCTCTTTATTACATATATTTTTTTCTTTTTGCTTATGTATGGAAGAAAACAGAAGAAAATTTTAAGGTCTTTATAATGGAGTCTTTATTGTGCAAAACCAGGTTGTAAAGATTAGAAGAAATCTTTGCGGCTTATTTTGTGAAAACAATAAAAAAATAAGTAATATTTTGAGATGATGGGAGTAACTAAATTAATGAACAAACAATTTGTTTTGTCAACAGTTCTAGCAGTAACAGCAATCACGTCAATGGCTTGCAGCGAAATGTCGAGCAATGTTTCCAATGGCAACCGGTCTAATTCAAATATGATGAACAATAGCAGTAATTCCGGCAATAATGGTAGTTCAATGAATGGCAATATGTCTAATAATGGTTCGATGAGCAATAATTCGTCAAATAATTCAATGAACTCAAATGGGACAAACAGCAATATGTCGAACAATAATTCAATGAATGGCAATATGAAAAATAGTAATATGAAAAATAGTAATATGAGCAATTCAAATATGAAGGACAAAACGCCTGCAAATGCTTCACCGACCAAAACTCCGTAAGTAAAAGTTTGACCAATAAAAAGAAGTAAGAACAATTAAATTCTTACTTCTTTTTTATTTTTTAAACCCATAAAGCATTTTAGTTGGTTCCAGATAGGTTGAACATTCGATATTTTTAAATCCCGCTTTTTCAAGCCATTTCCGATATACTTTCTCACTTCTTTCTACATCTGGGGCATCCCAACAAATATCTTCCAGACAAAATAGAACTGAAATCTGCGGTGACAAATGCGAGTCATCAATCATCCAACCACTTAACAAACAAACGCTTTCTTTAGGAAGTTTTTGATAAAGATTTTGCAAAAGCTCCTGATTTTCGCGGGCATCAGCAACAGCCATAAAATTTGCTAAAATAACTGCGTTAAAATCATCGGGTAATTTGTCTTTTTTGAAATCTCCGCCAACTATCTGAATTTGTTCAGTTAAAGCTTCTTCGGCAATAAATTTTTGGGCAATCTTTGCATTTTCAGGTAAATCAAAAACTATTGATCTAAGATTTGGATAAGTTTGGCAAAGTGCAATCGAAGTTGCACCTGTGCCACCGCCCAAATCTAAAATTCGGTTGTATTTGGAAAAGTCAAAGGCTTTTGCCAAGGCAAATCCTTGTAAGAGCGCTAATTTATGTTGTTCCACCATTGCCTCTGCGCCTTGGTCGTCAGATTTGGGTGTTCTTCTTTTATCGCTCCCATAATCCCAACTTTTTAAATTGTTGGTCAATTCCTGCCAAACTGAATAACTCCGTTTTTGTTGCCTTTCAATTTGTCCGCCAAGATAGAATTCTTTTCCTTTTACCAAAAAATTTTCGGAAAGTTCAGAATTTGAATAACGATTTTTTGTTTTAACTAACAACTCGACCAAAACTGCCGCATTCAGAAATCTATCCATCGCTAACGGATGAATACTCAATTTTTCCGCAATTTCTTTAACAGTTAATTTCTTTTTACTTAAAAGCTTGGGTATTTCGAGGTCAACCAGAGTAAATAAGACTCTTGAACGCTGATAAGCTGTCATTAAGTCTAATAATTCTTTGAGGTTATCGGTTTTTAGGGAATCAAAATCAGTGGTTTTCATAAATTAAAATAAGCCCGCGAAATTTTCCAAAAAAGCAAATAAACGATATTATTTGGCGTCATTTAGAATTTTTCGCGGGCAAAATGGTTTTTAATGAGGTTTCAGAACAACCTTGCGCCAACCGTCTTTCTCAATATTAAATTGTTCATAAGCTTTTGGTGCTTCGGATAAATTTAAGCGATGCGATATCACAAATGAAGGATCGATTTTACCTTCTTCGATTGCCTCAAAAAGTGGTTGCATATATTTGTGCATATTGGTTTGTCCCATTTTGAAGGTCAAACCTTTGCCAAAGGCAGCACCGAGTGGGAATTTATCCAAAA
This sequence comes from Pyrinomonadaceae bacterium, assembly GCA_035438525.1. Classification (GTDB taxonomy): domain Bacteria; phylum Acidobacteriota; class Blastocatellia; order Pyrinomonadales; family Pyrinomonadaceae; genus JAIBCC01. The sequence continues at coordinate 713 of DAORIL010000658.1, read as the reverse complement.
AGCCGCCATAAACTCCCGGAATTGAAACCGTTCCACCTTTACGACAGCAATAAATCATTTGTCGTAATGCGTGTGGACGGTCAGTTGCCAACATTAAACTGGCTTTAGCGTAATCTAATAATGAATCTGGCGAAGTTCCGTGAGACTCCAACCCAACACAGTCTATACAAGAATCAGGTCCGCGCCCACCTGTTAAATCGAGTAGTTTTTCATAAACTTCTTCTTCGTCAAAATTGATCGTGGTCAGATTTTCATTATTTTTCCGAGCTAATTCTAAGCGGTCGGCATAATGGTCAATCAACACAACTTTTTCTGCTCCGAGCATAAAAGCAGATTTAACTGCAAATTGACCAACGGGACCTGCGCCCCAAATTGCCACAGTGTCACCCTCCTGAATATTGCAATTTTCCGCTGCTTGATAGCCTGTCGGGAAAATGTCCGAAAGGAATAAAACCTTTTCATCCTCGATATGATTCGGAACTTTTAATGGTCCGACATCAGCATATGGAACACGCACATATTCCGCTTGTCCACCCGCAAATCCGCCCATCATATGCGAATAACCGAACAATCCAGAGCCGGCAAAACCATATAAGGCTTCGGAGGCTTCGGGGGTTGGGTTTGAATTATCACAAGCCGACCACAAATCTTTTTTGCAATAAAAACAATTACCGCAAGCAATCGTAAAAGGCACGACAACCTTGTCGCCTTTC
>DAORIL010000657.1:0-3775 GCA_035438525.1 Pyrinomonadaceae bacterium | reverse complement strand
CTTTTAAGCAATTTGGGAGAAATTTTAATTAGAAAGTGGAGAAAAAATTATGTGTCTGGTAATTACGGTTATTTTGTTTATCATCATTGGAATTTTAGGTTTTATTGCAAATTCTTTGCGAAAACGCAGAATGAGTAAGGCTTTAGGGCGAAATGTCAGTAATTATGACGCTACTTCAATCAATTCGTGGATAGAGGTGGCCGAAAAAGAGGAGAAAAAACAATGATTCATCAAAGAAATATTTTGCGTGTTTTTTACATTTTAGCCGCACTTGCTGCTTTTGCTTTTGGCGGGATAATTGGTTCTTTTTTTGTTTCGGTGATTTTAATGGCAATTGTTTCACTTCCGGTTGTTTATGTAATTAAGAAAATCTTTCCCGCACCCGATTGGTATGCAAATGAAGACGAAAAATCGGAAATGACAAGCTTAAATTTATCAAATCGTGATAAATCAATTGAAAAATGAATTAGGATAATTGTAGTGCTGAAAGGCGGGTAGAAACACAATACTATGATAATTTATTTTTGTCCGTAATCATTTGCAGAAATTTTAACCAATATAAACATTGGTTAGTTTTAAAAAGCGTTGATGCTGCCACCATTTAATATAAAGCTGATACGAGGTGGTGCGAATTCCAAATGTAACGCTTATTCGCATTTTACTGTAAGCTAACAGGAAAAGAAGGAAGTGTTTCATAACATTGTAAAAAGGATGGATTTAATTTGCTTTTTCTTTTTAACTTTGAGTTTGATTTTGCCAAGCCAAAATATTGTTTTCGGAAAATAATCTTTCAATTCGACTGTTTTCGCGTCTTTCGGAAATCCAATTGTTGACCACAGTTCCGATTTTGTGCCGAATTTTATTTTCACTTTTAATGACAACGATTTTTATCACTTTAACTTCTCCGTTTTTAATCCGTTTTATTACTTTAATTGCAGTTTTTTTTATCACTTTGAATGATCCTCTGATAAGTTTTATCAAAAAAAAACGAAGGACGGTTATCTTAATTAATGAAAACCGTCCTTCAATATAGCTTTCGCTATCAACAACAACAGTTGGCAAAGATAAGGAGCTAACTGTGTCAAATAAGCATTTATAATTTAAGTAGGTCATCAACAATTAGAGGTAACTCAATTTTCAATTTAAAATCATGCTTCTACTAAACTTAGCTCTTCACAAAACTTTTAACTGTTAGCTAACGCACATATAGAATTTATTTATTCAATTTTTAAAGGTCCGGCAAAATCAAATCTAATGATTTAATAGTTTGAAGACTAAAGGATGGCTAAAATTTTCTTAAGAACCATCCTTTAATTTAAGGTGAGATAACATTAAGAGGATTAAAAGCCGATCATATTTAGGAATTGTAAGATAAAATATTGAACCAAATTGAGGAAATCATTTTATTTTAAGGCTGGTGATTTAGGCTTTCAATAAACTTATCAAATCAAAAAACCTTTAACAGTGCGGTTTCGCACATAAAGGATTTTAGGTCGTCAATAAACGAACTTTTGCCTTTTAAATTGATCTTTCAAAAGGCTTCCAACCTTTAAATTATGTCGTTTTTCCCGGAACATAATAAAATTTCAGAACAATTAGTCCCGCGATGGCAGCAGTGCAGAGCAGCAAATCCAGTGCAGTTATGTCGTGATTAACAGTTTTGCGGGCGATGACAAAAACCATCACTTCGACCGCCGCGCTGATCCGATGAAACAGCAGGAGAAAAGCAAATTCTGCAGCAATCGCAATTAATAAAAGGTTTTCAATAATTTTCTGCAAAGCTACATATTCGTCGGCTGCCGGAGAAAGTAAGACCGGAAAATCACGAACAACGGTATCAAAAGCCGCGATGCCCGCCCCGATCAATAACAAAACGGCAAGTGCCGAAAGAAATAAATGGATTGTGACACCCAAAAAATTACTTACAACCCGCTCGATTTTGGTTTCCTCGCCTGTTCCAACATCGTCGGCTTCCAGTTTATCATCTGCCATTTTAAGTTTTACTCCGGTTAAGTTTAATTATTTCGTTGTGATATTTCAGCCGATTTGCTACCGTTGGCAAAATTAAACTCATCAATATTTCGGCAGGTTTAGTCAGAATTTCATTTTTGTAAAATTTTGCAGAACCAAGGTTTTCACTTTCATTTTCAAACTTTGGGTTTGAATTTGATTGAGACATTAAATGTTCCTGAAGAATTTCTTCATCTTTTTTCATTCGTAACTTCGGCTCCTTATTGATGAAATATTTTGATTTTCAATAGCTGATTCAAGTGAAAAATAAAGTTATATAATTTGAAAAAGTCGGTCTGTGCGATAGCACACATATCTGATTTTTAATAAATCTTGTGTGTGATAACACACACAGTAATTTTTTATTTGTGTTAGTGTTGATTTAGTTTTGATTAAGTGAAATATATATGCCGAAATCTAAACATACTGACAACGCCCTGATGAATCATTTACTGGCTGCTCTGCCGGATGATGAGTTTGCGCGTTTGAAACCCCATTTAGAGCCTGTTTCGCTCGCTTTAGGGGAAGTCATTTATGAATCCGGCGAGCAACTGGAATACGTTTTCTTTCCCACCACCGCAATTATTTCGCTCCTTTACATCATGGAAAACGGTTCAACCGCAGAAATCGGAATGGCGGGAAATGATGGATTAGTTGGGATTGCACTTTTTATGGGCGGAAGCACCACACCGAATCGGGCAGTTGTCCAAAGTGCCGGCAATGCTTTCAAACTTCGGGCTAAGGCTTTAAAATTTGAGTTCCATCTGAGCGGTGAATTTCAGAACATTTTGCTACGCTACACTCAATATTTAATGACTCAGATCTCGCAAACTGCGGTTTGTAATCGTTTACATTCAGTTGAACAGCAGCTTTGCCGCTGGCTGCTCATCAACCATGACCTTTTACAAACTAATAAACTGATCATGACTCACGATCTGATTGCCAATATGCTCGGGGTGCGGCGCGAAGGGGTTTCAATTGCCGCCGGACATCTGCAACAAATGAAATTGATAGAATATGTGCGGGGAACAATTACTATGCTTGATCGTAAAGGATTGGAAAACACTGCTTGTGAATGTTATCAAGTCGTTAAAGCAGAATATGATCGTCTGATGGGCAAATATATCTCCAAAAATCGCTAAAATTCTTCATTTTTCCAAACTCACATTCCGCATTGAAACTAATATAAAAAAATAAAAGGCTCGTTTAAAACTTAATTTCAATTTGAATGATAGAATTTTAGGCACTTTATCTCATTATTTCTAAAAAAGGCAGTTATGCGACCAAAAGAACATACAAACGATCCAATGATGAATAAGCTTCTGGCGGCTTTACCATCCGAAGAGTTTGAAAAAATTAGCTCTGAATTAAAACCTGTTTCGTTGTCATTGGGCGAAATTATCAAAGAAGCGGATATGGAACTCAAATACGTTTATTTTCCGACGACCGCAATTATCTCTTTATTTCATCTGATGGAAGATGGCACAACCGTTGACATTACTCTCTTGGGAAACGATGGAATGCTAGGTTTTTCAATTTTTATGGATGGAAGTAAAACCCCGCAATGGGCAGTTGCCCGAAATAATGGCAATGCCTTTCGTTTACCGTCCAAGTTGATCAGGGAAATATTTTCACATTGTGGAGACTTTCAAGATTTAATGCTGCTTTACGCCCAAACCTCTATGACTTATATTTCGCAAGCCGCTGTTTGCAATCGACTGCATTCAGTGGAACAAAGACTTTCCCGCACACTGCTCGTTTTTCA
>DAORIL010000656.1:0-3779 GCA_035438525.1 Pyrinomonadaceae bacterium | reverse complement strand
CACAATCTTTTACAGATTAAGCATCACAGCTATTTACGCGACTTCACGTCGCACTCCCGTTTTTATAATATTCGCGCCTGTCAATTTTAATGATTGATTTGACTTCGATTCTATCTGAGAGTTTTCGCCAAAAATCATTTCCAGTTTTAGTATCAAGTCCGCCTGCTTCGCCTAAAATAATGCCGAACTTGCCGCCTTTTTTCAGTCTTTCTAATGCCGATTCGACGTGGCGGAAACCGAATTTATTGGAGTTGTTTTTGGTGCGTCCCCCATTAGATGAAAACGGCGGATTCATTAAAACACAAGTTGGCAAAATCTCCGACGGAAGAAAATCGTTGATAAATTCGGCGTTGTAAGTCGTTGGTGCAAAACCTATTTGTTCAAGCAGAAAACGCCGGCGTGAATCTATTTCGTTGGTATGAATTTTTATGTTATATCCGCTCGTCCAAACGGCTAAATTGCCCGTTCCGGCAGACGGTTCAAGCACCTGTTCGTTTTCACTTAAATTTAACAAGTAAGCCAAAAGAAATGCAATAGTCGGCGGCGTAGAAAACTGCTGCCAACCGGCTTGTTCCTGACTTCGCCAGGTCTGTGTAGGCAGGCGCGAAATCAGCGGTTTGAGCAAACTGCGGGCTAATTCCGCCGGATTTTCAGCAGTAAGTAAATTTTTAGCGTATTTTCTTCGGATCAATAGGTTCAGGGCGGCTTCCGCAATTTCGTGCGTGTGGTGTGGATTTGATTTGCCGTTTAGAATATCGGCGACGGGACGGCAAATTACGAGCAGTTCCCGATTCGTCAGCGGTTTCTTCTCGTTATCAATCCGGTCAATTATTGTTTCAAAACAGAATTGATAATCTGGATTGATATTTTGTTTTTTTGTTTCCATCGGCGATTGACTCATCATTTTTTCGAGCTTTATCAACCGCTTGTTTTTTCTTATTTTGTTTTCAGATGGTCAAATTTTGGTAACTTTCAATCTCTTCCCTTCCCTCTTCGGTCAAAATATAAATGTTTCCTTCCTTGTTTCCCGAAAGCCTCTTGACTTCAATTAACCCCATATCTTCCAAGGTATAAATCGCACTGATAAAAGTGCGGTCGGATTTGACACCTGAACCAGCCAGAATATCTCGTTTGCGAATTGAAATTTCGTTTATTGTTTGCTCTTCGCCAATTTTCACGAATTGAAGGCAAAGATAATCCCAAATGTCTTTGGTTTTTTCATTCATCTGGTCGCGCCAACTCAATTCAATCAACTGTTTTCCATTTTCACCTCTGACCACAATCGCAGCTTTTTGAAACTTCGTTGTTGTTCGCGTAACTGGCGTGCTGGCTTGAAAAATCCGCAAACGCTCAACTTTTGCTTTGACTCCAATTCCCGTCCGGCTTGATTCTATGGTAATACTTTGGGCTTCATTTTCGGCTGGCTTCGGATTAACTACGGAGCTTCCTTTCGTCACTTTTTCCTTTTCCGCCTGATTTTGAGGCTTAAATGTTTTTGTCTGCTCACCATTTGGCTTTGTTTTTGTGGTCGGCTTTTCGTTCGATTCTTGTGGCGATTTTTCTTGTTCTGTCTTTGTAACAATCGGGTTAATTGGAGCAAATTCGACCGGCTTTGTTTTTTCTATTATTTGCCGAACAGATTTATTTTCCGGCTTACTTTGCAGTTCAATCACGGTTTTTCTTTTACTCATTAGACTTTAGCTCCTTTTTTCAAGTTGCCGTTTGACTTAGCTTTTTTTTCGGCTGACTTTAACTTTTTCATTATTTCTTTGGTCAGCGATCTGACTTGTTCCGCCGCCGTGCTTGATGGATGCGACATCGTAACCGGCAATTTTTCAATCGGATTTCTTTCAATCGCCGTGTAATCGCCGATTGCTTGCTCGAAAACCTCGGCAATTAATTCCGTATGTTGCAACAAAAACGCTTTCGCTTCTTTTGCCAAATCTGTTCGGCTTTTATACTGATTCAGAATTGTTCCGAGAATTTTCAGTTCTGGATTGGCTTCTTCCCTGATATTTTCAATCGTATCCGCCGTTTCCTGTAGCCCTTCCAAACCCATTGCCTTTGCCTGATAAACCAAAATGACATATTCGGTCGCCATCAGTGCGCTTTCCTGCACCGTTCCGTCGTATGGCGGCGTATCTATAAAAATGTAGTCGTATTGTTCTTTGATTTCCTCGATTCTCTTTTTTAAGGCAAGAGCAGTGGCGGGCGACGTTTTTTCGAGCAATTTCAGATCCGTGCTACCGCCGATAAGGTGTAAATTCGGCACTTGTGTTTGAATACCCGCTTCGAGCAGACTGATTTTTCTCCCGCGCTCATTTCGTTTGTCCTTGTTTATTTCGCCAAAAATGACATCGCCGATGTTATATTGACTGTAATCACTCCAAGAACCTTTAATCATTGCATTCGTCAACGAACACTGCGGATCGAAATCAATCATCAACACTTTCTTTCCACTAATAGCAAAACCGGAAGCCAATTCAATGGTCATCGTCGTTTTCCCAACTCCGCCTTTCTTATTTGCAAGCGCAACTACTGTCATCTAATACTCTCCTTGATTTAGAATTCATAATCTTCAAATAATTGAATCTCAAAACAGTTTTGCCGGATTTATCTGTTCTACCGACTATTTTTTGAGTATTTATATTGAAGGTTTGACGAGGATTTGAATTATCACAGTTATTGATTACTGTGATAATTCTGTATATTATTACAGTTATAATCTATATGCAAGTAACACCATTGCTAATTGTAAAACAGATGTTAGAGGAAAATGTATTAGTATAAGTATAACCACTTTAACCCCCTGTATAGGTAGTGCAGTGGGTTAGTTTTTTTTAGAAATAAATTGTGTAAAGTAATTCAACCTTAAGTATGATTATAACACATCATATCAGCAATTTCGGGGTTGAGTGAGGGGTTAAGTGAAAGGTCGTTTTTTGTAATCCAATGAGAAAAAGAAACGATTTCAATTTTTTGATTGTTGATGATGGCATCATCAATGCCATTGAAATCAGAACGCCAAGATAAAATGGAGAGATTTGGTTTATAGTTATATTTAAAAGCATCAGAGAAACGGGCGCAAAAAAGTCGGACAAGTTGACGCAAAACCTGTGGATTTTTTGAGTAATCATTATCAAAAGCAGTAATTAAAGGGAAGAATCGAATAGCTTTAATTAGTTCTTTGTGAGAACTTGAAATTCCGCCGATGGCAACTACATTGAATTCAGGAAAATGATTTTGAACCGTTGCTGCTTTTAATGCACCTTCAGTAACTAAAAAAGGTTTATTAAAAGAAGTTATTTCAGTAAAGGGGCGAACAAAATGAATCGGACAACCGCAACTAATTGAACCGCTTTTTTTGGGTGTAGAAAGCCAAACATAGCGAACTTCCGTTTCGGGGGAATGATTCATAAACCGAAGTTGACAGGCTTGTATCATCCCGGACGAATTTCGGTATGGAATGAGCATTAAAGGAGATTGGTAATTTCTATCTAACCATAATTGAGATTTTCCTTTCTCATCAATCCAAAATCCCGGCACACCGGAAATACTTGATCTAAATTTACGAACGTAATCAGGAAAATGACGGTTTATTGAAACTCTAATGATATTTGCCAATTCTCGCCGTTCTTCGGAAGTCGGAGGCAGACTACCGAAATCTTCAAAATTAAGAATTTGACGGCATCGCAGTCCTTTGGGTCCTTCGATTATTTCAGAAAAGCGAGTTGATGGTGAAAGAGCAATCAATTTTCGATAGGCAAAATCTCGGATTT
>DAORIL010000655.1:0-3787 GCA_035438525.1 Pyrinomonadaceae bacterium | reverse complement strand
ATTTGCCAAAGAGTTTAGCAAAGATTTGTGGTGATATAAAAATTTTCGGTCAGATACATCCCCCGAGTTTCTAAAATTATGACAACATTTCCTAAAGCCAGAACCAAAAATCTAGTTGTGCAGGAGCTTGAAAAAGAACTTCTGATTTACGATCTCTCAATAAACAAAGCATTTTGCCTGAATGAATCACTCGCCTTGATTTGGAAACACGTTGACGGGAAGAATTCAGTTGCAGACATCAGTATTTTGTTGAGCCGAAAACTAAAAACTTTGGTGACCGAAGAATTTGTCTGGCTCGGTTTGGATCAATTAAAAAAAGACAATTTATTGGAAAATAGCTCTGAGATTGCGACCAACTTTAGCGGATTGAATCGTCGTCAGGTGATTAAAAATATCGGATTCGCTTCGATGATTGCTTTGCCTTTGATCTCATCCGTGATTGCCCCAACCTCGGCGACGGCAGCGAGTTGCTCATTGTTCGCCCCAGGAACTTTCAACACAACCGGGTGTTTTACGAGTCCCTCCGATTGTAATGTCAATTTTGGTCCTCAGTGCTGCAGCGGAGCGGCGAATAATATAGCTTCGCCTTGTCCTCTCTTACCCGCGATCAATGCCTGTGCCTGTGTTTAACCAAGCATATACAAAGAGTATTCGGGGCTTTTTTGATAAAGACTTTCAGTGATTGATACAAAAAATAAAATTATGACAAATTTTCCAAAAGCCAAAATTAAAGATTTAGTGGTTCAGGAACTTGATAAAGAACTCCTGATCTATGATCTGAATATTAACAAAGCCTTTTGTCTGAATGAAACGTCAGCGATTGTCTTTCAACTTTGTAACGGCAACAATTCGCTTGTTGAAATTGCCGATTTGATGAGCAAACGCTTAAAAAGCTTAGTCTCCGAAGATTTCGTCTGGCTGGCAATCGAGGAACTGAAAAAAGATAATCTGCTCGAAAATAAAGACCAACTGAATAATCATTTCAAAGGATTATCGAGACGCGAAATTGTGAAAAAGGTTGGCTTAGCAACGATAATTGCCTTGCCGATTATCACATCGGTGGCTGCTCCGAGTGCAGCGATGGCTCAGTCGGGAAAAGTCGGATTATTGGGAGCCTGCGCTACCACGACAGATTGCATTTCGGGTTTGACTTGTAAAACATGCAGTGGGGGTTCCGCACCTTGTAACGGAGGGGGGGCTTGCTGTGCTAATACGGACCCTTCTGCATTTAGCACCGGCTCAAATACGTGTATTGCCAGTCAAGCTGCTTGTGACGCTTTTGCAAGTGAATTTTGCTGTAGCGGAACCGGCATTGCCCAACCATACATCCCTTGTGCTGGTTTTGGTGATTCTATCTGTATTTGTAATTAAAAATGAATAGCTGTTTGTTTTTTTAATTACCTAAACTTGTTAAACTTGGAACTTAACCTCCTGTTACAATTTTCATTTCAAAACGAAAAAAAATTTGAAGTAACATTGGTAAAAAGGTTAGAGTTTTCTATTCAAAATAGTTAAACTCAGAACATGAAATTTACGATTAAAGAAATGTTGGCAAAACTTCCTTTGCCCGTCAACGAAAAATGGAAAGAAGGTGTCTGGGATATTGAACCTTTTAAAAAAGGGAACGTTTCACTCGTCTTTTTTGCCCCGCGCGGAACAGATTACCAAACCTTTCACGAGGAAGATGAATTCTATTTTATTGTTCAAGGAAAAGGTGAGTTAATCATTGATGGTGAACGCTTTAACTGTGAAATTGGTGATACTTTTTTTGTTCCAGCCAATGTTCCGCATCATTTTGAAAACTTCACTGATGATTTTGCTACTTGGGCAATATTCTTTTGAGATTTTAACTCACAACACAAAATGAAAAAATTAGCGGGAAAGAAAATTGCGATTTTGGCGATCGACGGTTTTGAATTAAGCGAACTGGTTGAGCCAAAAAAGGCTTTAGAAGAAGCAGGTGCAGAAGTCAAAGTTGTTTCACTCGAAATCGGAGAAATAAGAGGTTGGATCAGGAGAGATTGGGCTGACTATGTCAAAGTAGATTTAACTTTAACTGAAACCAAAGTTGAAGATTTTGATGCCTTGCATTTGCCCGGCGGATTATTAAATCCCGATATTCTCAGAACTAAAAAGGAAGCAGTTGATTTTGTAAAACAATTCTTTGCAGCAAATAAAACTGTTTCAGCAATCTGTCATGCGCCGTGGATTTTGATAAATGCGGACTGTGTAAAAGGAAAAACAGTCACCTCATATATTTCATTGAAAAAAGACCTCGAAAATGCCGGAGCAAAATGGGTTGATGAAGAAGTTGTCGTTGACGGGTTATTAATTACAAGCAGAAAACCTTCTGATTTACCCGTTTTTATTCAAAAAATCATTGAAATCATTGCTAATCAATAACCAATTTCTTTTATTTCAAAGGAGCCAAAATACCTGAATAATTTTTGATACAAATCAATAACTGGTTTCAAATTAAGCAAAAATTTAGCTAAACGCCGTCAACTTGTAGAACTTTTATTAAAATTTGAGGTGAGTTATGGCGATTATTTTGGTTCCAAATGTAACTTTGCTGCCGCAGGATAAATCACTGGCTTGTTGGTATTTTTGTGCAAAAATGATGAATAAATGGGCAAAAGATAATAATAAGGCGGAAATTAAAGATCCGGAATTTGTTACTGATGCACCTGCTAATTTGTTTCAGTTATATGATTGGGACAGCGGTTATGCGACCAGCACTTGTAAACAGCTTGCACCCCGGCTTGGGATGTTAGCATTGCCAAAAGTAAAACGTGATTTCAATGAATTTAAGACACTTTTGAGTAAAGGTCCGATTTGGGCTGCAGGTGCAAAAGGCGGCGTAACTGGGGCTTATCATGTTGTTGTGATTGCCGGAGTTGCCGACACCGGGTTGCTTTTATATGATCCGTTACCAATGAAAGTGGGCAAAAAGGTTTGGAGAACCTGGGATTGGATGGATAGTTTTTTTGCCTATAATGATGCCTCAATTGATGCAAATTTGTTGGTTCCAAAATAGTTTGAATGCTTTTACGCTCTGCAATTCTTAGGAATCGAAAAATACAAATGAAAATGCCATTTTTTTATTTAAACTTAAATTGGCACATATCTTGCTTGGTAAAATTTTAATCTGGTTTAATGAACTGAATTAGAACAATATTAAAACGAAGAGTGAGGTAAAATGACAAATTTAAAAGGTAAGAAGATTGCAATTTTAGCAACGGACGGATTTGAACAGAGTGAATTATTAGAACCTAAAAAAGCCTTGGAAGAAGCTGGTGCCGAGGTTAAAATTGTTTCGCTAAAAAGCGGTGAAATAAAAGGTTGGAAAGATAAAAACTGGGCGGATACAGTCAAAGTGGATTTAACACTTGAGGAAACTGATGTGAATGAATTTGATGCACTGCATTTACCGGGAGGGGTAATAAATCCAGACCTGTTAAGGACAAACGAAGAGGCTGTAAATTTTGTCAAAGAATTTGTTTTAGCAAATAAGCCGGTTTCAGCAATTTGTCATGCGCCTTGGATTTTGATTACTGCCGGAGTTGTCAAAGGCAAGACAATTACATCATGGCAATCTGTCAAAACCGATTTAGTAAATGCAGGTGCAAATTGGGTTGATCAAGAGGTAGTGGTTGATGATCTTTTGGTAACGAGCAGAAAACCAGCGGATTTGCCGGAGTTTAACCAAGCAATTATTAAAGTTTTTTCAAGCTCGAGATCAATGGCTGAAAAGGGAAGTTAATTTACATTTTTTGAGATTTCAATA
>DAORIL010000654.1:0-3797 GCA_035438525.1 Pyrinomonadaceae bacterium | reverse complement strand
TTTTATTAACTACGACTTTTGCGCCTTTGCCTTCATCGCTTCTCAATTCAAGCGAGGTTTCCAGTCTGACAAACCGAATAGAGTAATCGCCATCTTTTTTATTATCAATGGCTTCTTTTATTTTCGGCTCAAGCTCAGCAATTCGTGATTTATTAATTGCCACCAGATACAGAGTTTTGTCGTAGTAACTGCCGCGATTTTGGATTCTTCCGCTTCCGAGCATTTCGCTGTAAGGTTTGTCAGCACTCAACTCAATCTTTTTCATTTGAAAAGAATCAGGCACATTGACGGTCATATTCGGTCGTGATGGATGCGGAGGATTGGGATTCGGCTTGACCTCTAGATTATAGGAGCAAAGATAAAATTGGTAATCGGTTCTGCTTACCAAATTTAATTCGATCCTAATTTCTTTGGCAACGGGCGGCGGCGGAATATCTGCTAATGCAATATTTATTGAGAATAAACCAATTAAGAGACTGAAAAGATACAATTTAACCATTTTCTTTGACACTCCTTTTTTTCAAGATCCAACCGGCTAAAATTATAATTCCCAGCGAAAATAGTGCAAATCCCAGACAAGTTGATTCGTTAACGGGCTTATTTTCTTCGCGAATCGGTGGAATATCTGCCAAAACAACGCTGATTGAACTTAAAATTGTTAGCAAAACAAGGAAGATTTTCATAATCTTTGAACGAGATGAAAAAATTATTTTGCAGAAAAATTTGTTTTGCTTGAAGAGTGAAACGATTAATTAATTTTCGTAACAATTCAAAAAATCCTGATAAAAAGGAAAATAATCCTGACTTCCGGCAACTTCGGCACATTCTTTGGCTTTTGCTTCACTTTCGTCCAGTCTGGTTTCATTTAAACCTTCGTTGAGCTGTTTGGAAAAATATTGGACGGATAGCCAGAGTGCATCAATAAACTTTTCGCTCGATTCGGCGCAGCTAAATATAATTGTCCCTTCATCGTCATCATCTTCGATCCGGACTTCGCCTGTTTTGCGGTCAATAATGATAAATTTTTCTTCGAACATTCCGACCTCGTAGGTTTCTTCGTCGCCCAAAACTTCCTGGGCAAAACCAATGTCGCCAAAATCAACGTCGGAAATATCATAATTCATTACCAGATTAACAAGCTCATCTTTGAAATCTTCTGAATCATCAAATTTTTCCACTTCAATCGGTGGATTCAAGGTTTTTAAGTTGGCAATAAATTCTTCTGCTTTCATAACTTTAATACAATAAATATCGGGCGTTTTCGCGGTCAAAGCCTTTAGCTGTTAATCCTTCGGCAAAGGCCTTTTGAAATTCGGTTTTGATGCGGTTTTGTTCGTCAATTGCTTCTTTTAGATTATTTTTAACCAGTTCGTTCCAATTTTTAGGAATTTCAACTGCCTGTTTTAATTCTGCCGTTTCAATATATTTTTCACTATTTGCAAGTGCTACCACCTTTTCAGATTCCAGTTGCCATTCACCAAACAAACGGTCGCTGTCGAGCCCAAGTTGACCGTCTTGCTCAGGCGAATTTGGATAATCCGTTCCGTAAAAATTCGGCTCGTAATGTTTAATAACTGCTCCTAGTTTTTCCAGATTAAAAAAAGCATTGCGTGCCTGAACAGGTTGAAAAGTCCATTTGATAAATTTTACGCCTTCGGCTAAGGCGCGGTCACGCTGCGCCCATTTTAATTTCGCCCCGATGCCGTAACTTTGAAAATCCTGCCTGACAGCGGTCATATGCGAATAAAAAGATTTTTCGCCTCTCAGAAAAGCCGGAACGCTCAAAACAAAGCCGACCAATTCATTTTCGACAAACGCACCGAGTGTAAAGCCACCCGCAGATTTGGTCACAATCAAATGCCGGACAGGCGAAATTTCAATATCAGGGAGGGCAAAAACATCGCGTTGGAGTTGAACACACCCCGATAAATCTTCAAAAGTTATACATTCACGAATTTCAATGTTCATTATAAGTTGTCTTTGATCTTTGATCTTTGATTTCTTTTTGACAAACCATGAGACTTTTTATTTATCGTTGTAATAAAAAGAATATAGCCGCAATCCAAATAAACAAAGGTCAAAAATCAAAGTTCTAAAATCAAATCTCTGTTTCACGATACCAATCTCTTGAAACTTTCTCAATTTGTTTGGTAGCTGTCAAATCCGCAATTTCTTTGACAAAATTTATCAGTTGAACTCTGCCTGGAGGACGATATTTTTCCTCAATTTCTGTTTGCAATTGCTTGATCAATGAATCGGTATTTTGCCCGATTTTGAAAAGCACCAATTTTTCGGTTCGCGTGTGTTTGAGCAGCCACACAGTTTTGCGAATTGAATTTTGTCCGCATTCGCCCCAAAATTCGAACTCTCTGTTTTCATTAAAGACCACTAAATCAGGCTTATAACGCAAATCAACTTTGATTTCGATTTCCAGATTCGGGTATTGTTTAACAAACATTGCATAACCGAGTGCTTTCATCAAAATATGCTGATATGACTCGCCCGGTCGTTGCCAGAGTTTTACTTTTTGACCCGCTAAAACAAATTCGTGCAGCATAAAAAATTATCTTAACAATTTTTACTTAACTTTTGCGAAGAGAATTTGTTATTATTATTTTGGTTATATTTTTAACCTTCCCCATTTATTCAATCTTTACCTTATTTCCTATGGTTGCCCCGAATAACGAAGAAATCAAAGGAACTTTTCAAGAAAATCCTTTTGCTGAACTTTTAATCGAAGCTGCTCAATCAAATTTGAGCGGTTCATTTCGCCTTGCTCATCACGATGAAAAAGCTATTTTTTATCTGAAAAAAGGTGAAATTATCTTTGCGGTTTCAAATCTTCGTCAACATCGGCTTTTTGATTTGCTCTTACAAACCAATAAGATTTCCAGAGAATCCTTAGCTGAAATACCAAATTTCACCAATGACCTGGAGCTTGGACAAAATTTGGTTGCCAAAGAAATCTTACCGAAAGAAGAGGTCGAAAAATTATTTTCTCGTCAGATCGAAGGAATTCTGACTAACGTTTTAGAATGGAAAACAGGAGCCTGGAGCTTTAGTCATCTGGCCCGGGCAAAAGAGGGAATTGAATTTAAGATAGATGGTGCCAAGATACTTCTTGAATATGCCAGAAATCTTTCGGAACCATATATCATTAGCAGATACCGCAGTTTTGAAGAAAAATTCTCAATTTCGCCAACCTATCCGGCTAATCTTAACTTACTTCCGCAAGAGGGTTTTATCCTTTCACGGATTGATGGATTGAGTCGTATCCAAGATATTAGAATGTTGAGCGGTTTGTCCGAAAAAGAAATCTTGAGAGGTTTGTATGTGCTCTGGCTGGGCGGTTTTTTGCTGCGTAAAAATTGGAATTCGGCTTTTTCAGATATTAAAATCAGAGATATTTTGTCAGCTAAACTGACCTTGAAAAAAGAAGCTCTTGATTCATCTATCCATAAAACAGAGGCTAAATCGGTTGAAACTCCAAAAGAGACCGTTGTCGAGACTCCGGTTGAGATAGTCAAAAATGATGAAAATCAACATTTGGAAGAATATTTGAAACAAGTTGAAGAAGCCGAAAGTTATTATGAAATATTGGGCGTTTCAGTCAAAGCAAATCTTTCCGAAATAAAAATGGCTTATTTTGGATTAGCAAAACAATATCATCCCGATAAATATCATCAGGCAGATAATAAGGCAATGCAACAAAGAGTCCAAAATGCTTTTACGGAAATTGCTCGTGCCTACGCGAAGTTTGCGAACGGCTCGGAGGCTGCTCTCCAGCATGGGTAACC
>DAORIL010000653.1:0-3804 GCA_035438525.1 Pyrinomonadaceae bacterium | reverse complement strand
CGGAATTTTTGTAATTCGTATTTTTTATTCGTATCTGAGTGCATCAATTGGATTTAGTCGGGCGGCTTTCCACGCCGGATACAATCCGAAAACTATTCCAACACCTGCTGAAACACCAATTCCGATCACAATTGCCCACCATGGAATATAAGCTGGAAGAGGGGAATAGACATTCATTAAAAGACTGGCAATTTCCCCGATAATTAATCCGATCAAACCACCAATTGCCGTAAGAAAAACGGCTTCAATTAAAAATTGCGATAAAATGCTGAATTGGGTGGCTCCCACAGCTTTTCTAATGCCTATCTCTTTGGTTCTTTCTGTTACCGAAACCAGCATTATATTCATCACGCCAATCCCCCCAATCATCAAGGCGACCGCCGAAACAGCAGTTAAAACCAAATAAGTTGCTCCAGTCAGTTGATTGTAAATATCAAGTAAGGAATCTTGTGAAGAAATTCCGAAATTATCTTTTTCACCGGATTTAACATTTCTCCTTTTTCGCAAAACCTGTTTAATTTCATCAATTGCGTTAGGAACTGCCTCACGATCTTTTGGACGAACAACAATTGCAAAAATTATTTCGGGAAAATCATCGGTTTTCCAATATTTTTGAAAAGTTGTGATTGGAATAAAAACCGAATTATCCCGTGATTGCCCAAAAAATGAACCAAGCTCACCCATAACGCCAATTACAGTGAAAGTATTTCCGGCAATTTTTACTTCTTTTCCAATCGGATTTTCTTCTCCAAAAAGGCTTTTAACTACATCGCGTCCCAAAACTGTCACATTTGAGCGCATCTGCACATCAATATCAGCAATAAATCGTCCATAGCCGATATATTGAGATTGAGTAAATTCATAATATGGTGTTACCCCGAACAGGATTGGTGTATCTGATTGTTTTTCCTGATTACGGATTGTTTCAGAAATTTTTCTTTGGAGTGGAGAAACACCAATTAGAGAAGGACATTCTGCCCGTAAAGCGTCAGAGTCTGCAAGGGTTAATTCTTTCCTCATTCGTTCTTCTTGTCCGGGTTGCTTCCCAAAACTGGGTTCAAATTTAGCAATAAAAATTGTGTTTGACCCTAAGGATTCGAGTTGAGTAGCAAAAGAACGGTTTAACCCCTGGATAATCGAAACCATAAACATCACAGTGACTACTCCGACGGTGACTCCCAGAATCGTCAAACCCGAACGCAATTTATTGGCTCGGATTGTATCAAAAGCCATGACAGCCGCTTCTCTTAATGAATCAAAAGTCATTCTTTTCGCAAAGCCTCAATTGGAACTAAGTTTGATGCCCGCCAAGCAGGATAAAGACCGCTGATAATTCCAACAATTGAAGAAACCCCAACCCCGAGAATCGCTGCATTAGCACTCATTTGCATTGGAAAACCAATTGCCAAAGAAATCAAAAAAGCTAAAACAAATCCGACAAAAACTCCGATTGTTCCGCCAATCGCTGTGACCGTTAATGCTTCAATCAAAAATTGTAATAAAATATTGCGCTGGGTTGCTCCAACTGCTTTTCTTAAACCAACTTCTTTAGTTCTTTCAGTTACGGAAACCAGCATAATATTCATAACTACGATCCCCCCGACAACTAATGAAATTGCCGCGACACCAATTGTAACGAGGTAAATGTTATCGGTAGCACTTTTGTAAAGTCCGATGAAAACATCTTGAGATTCAACGCTAAAACCTTCATCTTGTTCGGTTTCCCCATCGGAATTGATGATAGTGTTTTTCCCTCGTCGATTCCGCATAATGCTGCTGACTTGTTCTTTAGCCTCTTCAAAGGAAGAAGAATTTTGCACCTGAATATTAATAACTAAAGATTCTCTGGAACCGAACATTCGTTCCCCGGCGGAGGAAGGAATCATCACAAAATTATCTCTGGAAATCCCTAAAATACTGCCCATTGGGGTAATGGTTCCAATAATTCTAAATTCCGAACCATTTACCCTGATCTTTTGTCCGATAGCCTTTTCTGGCGAAATATCATTAAAAACATTTTTTAAAATGTCACTACCAATCACTGCCACATTTTGTCCAGCGTTTCCTTCTTCGGTAGTCCAAAGTCTTCCTGCCTCGACCGTATAGGCATTAATGTCAAACATTGAAAGAGTTACACCTTGAACGGGAACATTCTCCGAGCTTGCTGCTTCACCACCTTTGACCGTTGACCGACCGTTCACTGCATAACCAATGCGCCAACAAAGGGTGCAAAGTCTTTGAACCGCTTCCAAATCATCTTTGGTAACATCCTTTCTTTTGTTAAATTTAATGAATTCTTCGCGTGATTTGATAACCAATGGACGTTTGGAAACGGTGAAAACAGTCGAGCCTTGGGCAGAAAATGTTGAAGCAACGGTTTGATCTAATCCGTTGATGATGGTGACAACTGCAATTACGGAGGCAACCCCAACGATGATTCCAAGCAGGGTCAGAATTGTTCGTAATTTATTGGCACGGAG
This sequence comes from Pyrinomonadaceae bacterium, assembly GCA_035438525.1. GTDB lineage: Bacteria > Acidobacteriota > Blastocatellia > Pyrinomonadales > Pyrinomonadaceae > JAIBCC01. The sequence continues at coordinate 1,324 of DAORIL010000653.1, read as the reverse complement.
ACTACTTAGAGCAATTCGAAACATCTCCGTCAAAATCCTGATAAAACCCCAAAAATTAGAGATTTGTGCCATTTCTACCTCTAATTATAATACGAAATCAGTTAATTTGTGTTTCAACGAAAATAAAAAAAAGCGAGCTGCCAAATTACTCGCAAATAATAAAAATTTATTTAAATTTTTTAATCTTTAGCCCCAAATCTCATGGTTAGTCCAACCATAAAAGTTCTTGAATAACCCGGAGTTGCGTGGATTCGTGAAATAACGGGAGCAGTTGGTGAAATCCGTGATTCAAAATAATTTTGAGTTTCCCAATAGCGTTTATCGGTCAGATTATCTATCGAAAAATTTAATTCAAACTTTTTGTTCAATCGTTTGTTTACGCTTAAATCAACCACATCAAAACCAGAGGCTCGAATTGAAACATTTGTCCCGTCAAGCCGATAATGATTAATGTGGCGATAGCGTAATGAGCCGGTAAAACCACGCCAATCGCTCATTGTAAAACCGCCGTTGACTGTTTGATGAGGTGCACTGTCAACGAAAACTCGCGGATCGGTTTGGCGATAAAATGATTGCAAAACTTGTGTAAGTCCGCCATTGAAACTAAAGTAACGGTTTAATTTTATTGAAGTTTTGACTTCAATCCCATATGACCGACTGGGATCTGTTAATTCGATACTGCCATCATCCGGGATATAAACCTGCTCATTTGAACGGTCAATCAAAAAGGTGCTGAAAGTTGCCGAAAAGCGTTGTGAATTGTAAGAAGTTCCAAATTGATAAAAGTCAGTTGTGGCAAGTTTTGGACTACTAGGTTGCTGAATGACTCCACGAGCGTCCCGGCTAGTTATTCCGCGTCCATAATTAAAGTGAAAAGTTATTGGAAAATCGTGATTTGGGGTGTAAGCCAGGTTAAATTTGGGTTGAATTTTGCCCTCGCCATCTTCGCCTGAAAAGTTTGGATTAACCAAATCATCAACCCTAAAATTAAAATAATCAAAGCGCAAACCAACTTCAAAATGCAGATGTCCATCAAATAAATCAAACGATTGTTGTGCGTAAGTGGCATAGTTATTGATTTTTGCATTTGCCTTAGTTGTTGTTTCAAAAGGGGTTCGCCCAATTGAACGGTCAAGCCCGACATTAATCTGATTTGCGTGAAAATTTGCCCCAGCAGTGAAAACTCCAATCACCTTTCTAAATTTAATAGGTTGAAGAAGTTGAAAATTTGCGCCTTCTTGTAAACGCGAATCGTGTTGCTGAATCTCATCACCATTGACATTATCGTTCAAATAAAAAGTAAAATTTGACCATAAATCAAACA
>DAORIL010000652.1:0-3820 GCA_035438525.1 Pyrinomonadaceae bacterium | reverse complement strand
AATCTTTAAACTCCCGATTCAACGCCTGATACAAATTGTGGAGACATTCAAAAAGAATTCCGCCAAGCAGCAATAAACTATTTATTTGCTGTCTGGTGGCAATGGCAGTTTTGAGGTTCTGGGCAGAGTTATAGCTATCAAAACAGAAGAGAATTTGATTGACATAACGGGTCAGTCTGATTATCAAAATAAAGGCATCATCATTTCGTAAATTATCAAATTGTGATTTGGTTAAGCTTACCTTGGCTTTTGATTTGTTTTTCATAGCTTTAACAATAAAACTACTTAATTTTTACAAATTGTCAATAGAGCTAAAAAAGGATTCGGTTTGGAAGTTAAAGTTGACCGTTGACTATGATTTCAAAAAAACTTTTTGGTAAGACGACGTTTTTCATTTGGAGGGACTCAGACAAAAAAGGTGCAATTACAATGGGTGAATAACCAGCTAATCCGCAACCGATTTTAGTTACTAAAAAGATCAAATCCGGGTGTGCAGCGGCATATTCGAGAAAATTCCGAATATGAATAGATATTTGGTCTAATGGTAAAACTCTTAAATTGCGGTCTTTAGTTGGAATTCCATAGGTTTTACCTTGGAACCCAATGCCATTGCCAAGTTTAGCACCGAATTTCAAGGCAGTCCGAGCCGCTCCTTTTCCGTGCCGTCGGGCCAGATTTGAGCCAAAGACGAAAATTTCATTGGATTCAAGAGATGTGATGTTTTCAGGGGTGAAACGCATTCCAATATTGTAATACCAAATAAGCCGTTGATTGAAAAGCTGGCATAATTATCTGAAGGTTTTAAATCGGGTGCGGTTGATTTCTATTTGTGCCAACCTTTTTGTTATGTGTTCAATTCTTTCATCTAATTGTTTTAACTGGTCGGGAGTTAGGTCATCAAGCTCAGTTTGGTAATAAAGTTTAGCCCCTTCTTTGATGTCTTCAAGTTCAAACCCAATCGAGGCGGCTTTTTGGATGAGGTCGTTGATGGTTAAGGACGGGGGAGTTTGGTGGGATGTTTTGAAAGTATTTTCCTGGACTACCTTGTCAAGCAATTCTTGTAAAGAATAATGGCTGAGACGGGAACCGACCTGAAAATAAGGTGAATTTGAAATAAGAACCTGAAAAACATTTTGGGTAATACCGTTCTTCAGGTCACACTGACCTTGGATTAAAATATAGATTGGCGGATCATTCAGCTTTTCGGAATTGGGAACTAAATTAGGGTTAGTAACAGATTGGGAGAATTGTTGACCTTCTAAAAATTGCTTGGGTTTTGGATAGTTTTCCATATCTTTGTATATCAAAATGTTAAAATTTTTTAATAAAGATTAATAAAAAGTAATAAAGACTAATAAAGACTAATAAGAATTAAATCTTGCTTTGATAGTAATAAGGAAATCGGAATAAATCAAGAGTTTTTTGAAAGCTGGACATTTGTGGGAAAAAGTAGATTAACCAAATTATCCGCCAAAAAAATTCATTCCTTCAGGTTACTGTCGTCAGTGACTATTGAGAATAATGAAAAAGAAATTGATTATTTTAAATTGATGATTTAAATTAACCGTGTTCAAAAAAATGCTACCCTCCACCCCTAAACTCGAAAATAAGAGGTAGTAAAATGTTTTGTCAAAAATTCTGCGTCCGATAATGAACAACCCTTATTAACCTGAATAAAAAGGATAAATTTTGCTGATTGGCTGATGAAAAAAACAGATGATGAACAATAATGAACCCGAAGAAAAAACCGAAAAAACCGAAAAAACCGAAAAAACCCCATCATTAACGACGCGGCGGGATATTTTGAAAGCTGCCGGTTTAGAGCATTTGAACGGGGAAGAGTTCCGTCTTTTACAGTCGGGGGAACTGGATAAAAAGACTTTAGTGTGGGCGGTGATCCATCTTTCAGAGTGTAGTCAATGTTTGCTTCAAGCACCGATTTTGACGGCTGAAGAGATCAAAGCCGCTTTGAAAGATGCGCCGGGGAATCAGGAAAAATTAACCTCGGAGGTCATTGAATATTATTTTCAGAGACTAACGGGTGAAAAATAAATTGAAATTTATAAGATGCTTATTTACTTTTGTTTGCAGACTTCTATTGGGATTTTTTACCTGTATCCCGGTTGAAGGTTAAATTTGACAAAAAGAAGGATGTTGCAGCTTATTAAAGTGTTGTAACCCGGTTTCGGTCAGGTTTTAGAATCGGCTAATTCAAATTTTCATAAACACTTGCATAAAACAGAAAATTCCGTTAAGCACTAAAAAAACTAGACAAGGGACTTCCTCTCGGTTTAAGATTGTTTCATTCATAACACAAGTTTGCTGACACGAATTATGTCTAAAGAAATAGAATTTTTCCCATTTTCATTTCCTAAAGCCTTGGCCGAAAGGGAATTGATGCACTTGCCTTTGATGGCTTGGCGCACGTCGGCGGGTTTTCCTTCACCGGCTGAAGATTATATCGAATCGCGGATTGACCTTAATAATGAATTGATCCGGCATCCGAATTCGACGTTTTTAGCGCGGAATCGCGGTGATTCGATGGAAGGTGCGGGAATTTATCCCAATTCATTGCTGGTCATTGACCGGGCGGAAGATGTTCGTCCGGGGAATGTCGTCTTAGCCCGCATTGAAAATGATTTTACGGTCAAAAGATTTGCGCTGAACGGGGGACAGATCCTGCTTTTGCCGGAAAACGATAATTATCAGCCGATTGAAATTAATACTGAAGATTTTGAGATCTGGGGGCGTGTCATTTATTCCATTAACAAACTATAAAATTTTTTTCTTGTAAATACATACTTTATGATCTCATCAATTATCACTCACATCGACTGTAACAACTTTTACGCAAGTTGTGAAAGGCTTTTTGATGCGAAGATCCAAACATCGCCGGTGGTGGTTTTGTCGAATAATGATGGGTGTGTGGTGGCTCAATCGAATGAATCCAAAAAACTAGGCATCAAGCGCGGTCAACCTGTCTTTCAGATTCAAAATTTAATTGAAAAAGAAAATGTTGAAGTTTTCAGTTCAAATTATTCTCTTTACGGTGATCTTTCCGCGAGAGTTATGGATGAACTTCAAACATATAGTCCTGATTCGGAGATCTACTCGATTGATGAAGCCTTTTTAGAATTTCCGGCCAAGGGGTCGGAACATGGTTCGCAGTTAGTGGAAAAAGGTTGGGAAATTAAAAATGCAATTAAGAAGCGCGTCGGAATTCCGGTCAGTGTCGGTTTTGGAGAGACCAAAACACTCGCTAAAATAGCTAACCGGCTGGCTAAGAAATCGGTCAAAGCCAACGGTGTTCTTGACCTTTATAGATCGCAGTATCTTCCGCTAGCCCTGGAAAGAACTGAAATTGGGGATGTCTGGGGAGTAGGCGGTGCTTCGGTTCAAAAACTAAAAAATATCCGTATCGAAAATGCTCTTCAGTTTCGTAATTTAGATGTCCGTTATGTCAGAAAATTGTTAACTGTGACCGGAGCGCGGACAGTTTTAGAATTGCGGGGGATCAAATGTATCCCTTTGGAACAAACCACCGCCAACAAGAAAAATATCGCAGCCACCCGCACTTTTGGAGCAAAAATTACCGCCAAAAGGGAATTGAAGGAAGCCGTTGCTTATTTTGTTTCGCTGACTTTGGAAAAATTACGAAAGCACGAATTAATGGCCAACAGCATCAGTGTTTTTGTCGGTTCGGATAGATTCGGTTCAGGTGATTATTATTCAAATTCAGCCAGCTATTCGGCGGTTTATGCTTCTGACCTGCTTAGTGAAATTCAGTCGTGGGCTTTTACTTGTCTGGAAAGGATCTTTC
>DAORIL010000651.1:0-3823 GCA_035438525.1 Pyrinomonadaceae bacterium | reverse complement strand
ATTCCCCCCAAGGCTCAATAGCTGCATTTTGCAATCCCCACGAAGTCATTTTGTCGCGTGTCCAAGCCTGTGCCGCTTTGATATTCGGCGAACTCGTCAGGCGTGGACCAAAAACATCGGTCAAATAACCCAGCGTTTCCATAATTTGCGAGTTTTTCATCGCTTCGGTTCTAATTTGGGCGACTATTTGTTCATCCGATACTTGTTGGGCAAAACTAAATTGAACAAAAACAATAATAACGAGCAGAAAACCAGATGTTAATTTTTTCATAATAGTAAATGGAATCCGCGAGCAAAAGCCGGCGAATTTTGGTAGCAGTAGCAGAGGCAAGTAGCAGGGGAAACCTCGATTTTTAATTTTTGATACGCAAAGAGTTGGAAAAAGGTTTTCCGAAAAATAAAAGCAGGGCAATATCGAGATTTTCGCCGTGCCCCGCGTCTCCGTGTCTCTTAAATCACAACTATTTTGTAATTCCGACTTGATTCAGAGCATAAGCATAATCAAACGCAATTTCTTTATAACGGTCATAGCGCCCCGAACTTCCGCCATGACCTGCGCCCATATTTGTTTTGAGCAGGATTTTCGGATTATTGGTTGCATATTCCCGAAGTTTAGCAGCAAATTTTGCACCTTCCCAATACGGAACCTGGCTATCATTCAAAGAAACTTCAATCAGCATATTCGGATAATTTTGCTTTTTGATCTGATCGTATGGTGACCAACTAAACATATAATCCCACGCCGTTTTTTCGTTCGGATTACCCCATTCAACCCATTCTTCGGTGGTCAAAGGCAAAGATTCATCGAGCATCGTGTTCATCACATCAACAAACGGAACTTGGGCGATTGACGCTTTGAATAGATTTGGAGCTTGATTAACAACTGCCCCCATCAACAATCCGCCGGCTGAACCCCCTTGGATAACTAAACGGTCAGACGAAGTATATTTGTTGTCCACCAACCATTTTGCCGAATCTACAAAATCATTAAACGTGTTCATTTTCTTGAACATCCGACCTTCTTGCCGCCATTTTTCGCCAAGTTCCGAACCGCCGCGAATATGCGCAATAACGTAGATCATTCCGCGATCAAGCAAGCTAAGTCGAGCCGTAGAAAAACTTGGAGACATCGAAATTCCATAACTGCCATAGGCATAGAGCAACATTGGGGCTTTGCCATCAATTTTGGTGCCTTTTTTCATCACTAACGAAAGCGGAACTTTAACTCCGTCACGCGCAACTGCCCACAATCGCATCGTTTCGTATTTGGTTTTATCGTAACCGCTCGGAATTTCCTGCTGTTTCAAGAGTTTCGATTTCTTTGTTTTAAAATCAAATTCGTAAGTTGAAACAGGCGTAATCATTGATTGATAACTATAACGAATGGTTGGCGTATCAAATTCAGGATTACCGGAAAGTCCCATCGTATAGAGCGATTCGGGAGTTTCCATTCGATACGGGTTTTCTTTGCCGTCCATATCAATTACCCGTAAATATTCCAAACCGTTTTCGACTTCGGAAACAATCGCCTTACCTTTAAAAAAGCTAATTCCTTCGATCAAAACATTCGGATTATGCGGAATAAATTCTTTCCAATTCTTTTCCGAAGGATCATTCATCGGAGCCGTCACCACCCGATAATTTTCCGCATTTTTCTTGGTGCGGATATAGAACAAATTGCCGTAATGATCCACCGAATATTCGTGACCTTCTTCGCGCTGAACAACTATTCTCCAAATCGCATTCGGATAATCGGCGGGAATCCACAGATATTCATTAGAAGTTTTTGAACCAGCGCCAAGGAAAATCACTTTTTTATCTCTGGATTTGCCGACTCCGATATTGAAAAGAACATCTTTTTCTTCATGAATTTTTTCGGTTGTGTTGGCAGTTACATTGTGTTTCCACAAAATATCCGAACGCTTGGAAACTGCGTCTTCGGTCACGAGAAAAACAGTATTATTATCATTTGCCCATTCTGCCGATGTCACCCGTTCAATTTTGTTGGGCAGGATCTTTCCGTTGCGTAAATCTTTAAATTGGAGTGTATATTGACGATAACCGGTTGTATCGGTCGAAAACATCAGCATATTTCCATCCTCGCTAACACTAAATTCGCCAATCGCATAAAATTTGAATCCTTTTGCCATTTCGTTTTGGTCAAGCAAAACTTCCTCAGTTGCTTCCATCGAGCCTTTTTTACGGCAATAAACCGGATAATTTTTGCCTTCCTGAGTTTTGTTGTAATACCAGTATTCGCCTATTTTGGTCGGCAAACTTTCATCAGTTTGTTTGAGGCGACCAACCATTTCGTCATAGAGTTTTTTCTGTAAATCATTGGAAGCAGCCATCGCCGACTCGGTAAATTTATTGTTATCTTCGAGATATTTAATTACTTCCGGATTCTTTTTATCGTTCCGATCACGAAGCCAAAAATAATTATCAACAATTTCGTAACCGTGAATTTTCAAAACCTTTGGTTCTTTTTTTGCCACAGGTGGTGTCATATCATTCATATTTTGTGCGTAAATTCCTAAACTGGAGATTAAAATAGCCAGTATCAAACTAACTTTTTTCATTGCTTGCTCCTTGTTTTATTGCAAATTAGATAGATTTATTTTACACAATTCTACGAAAATAAGGTGAGTTAAGTTTAATTCTTTAAAACAAAAAAAATGCGGTAGCGGATGACTAAACCGCTACACGCTCTCTGGGGGATAAAAAATGAGGGCTTTCGCAATTGGGGGGCGAAAGCTCATTCAAGTTTCTCTTCTCTCTTAATTCAAAAGAACTATTTGATGAACGGAAACAAAAATAATTTTTGCGAAAGTTTTTTATTTTTTTTTAGTTTTATTTTTTCTGCTAACAATTTTTGGATTTTGTTCGTCTATTTGTTCATCAAAATCAAAATTAATCAATAAAATTAATGAACAGATATTTAATTGAAGCATTTTTACAAATAATTATTTTAGTTCCGTTTGCCGTGATTTTGGTCAAAGAGAGAGCCAAAGACAATTATTTAAGAATTTTCTTTTTTGCACTGATTTTTATCTTTTACCAAATTGTCCTCGTTTTACCCCGACTTTCCGAAAACCTAAATTTTATCGGCGGTAATTGGAATTGGGACGGAAAACTTTTTGGAACTTTTTTCGGAATAATTTGCTACTTCGTTTTCAGAAAATATTTCAATGAAAATGATTTTTTTACAATTCGTCAGAATAAAGAAAATTTCAAAATATGTTTGATAGTCACCGTTGCTTCAATTTTGCTCGTCACAGTAATTGCTTATTTGACTGGTAGTTCCGAATTTAGTGCAGAAACACTTGCCTTTCAATTAACGATGCCGGCAATTGACGAAGAAATAATGTTTCGCGGAATTTTACTCGGATTATTAATGACCGCCTTGCGTGACAATATCCGATTTTTAGGAAATCCTGCGGTTTTATTGACCGCGATTTTGTTCGGTTTTATCCACGCACTTAGTTTAGAAAAAGATTATTCCATTAGTTTTGAACCGATCTATTTCCTGCATACAGGAATTGGCGGTCTTATTTTTGGTTGGATTACGTTGAAAAGCCGAAGCATTTTGCTGGCTCTCTTAGCACACGGTTTTGCAAATTTTCTGGCCGCCTTGGTCACAATGCACAAGTAAATATTTTTTTTGATAACATTTTTGGCTGTCGCTGCGTCTTTAATATCGGCAACACAATAATAGCCAAAATTGAGTGGTGAGTGATGAGTTGGTTTTATAAACTATTTCATACTTTGATTTATACTTTCATTTATAATTTCATTGCTCATCATTTTATTAATCGAATGTCTG
>DAORIL010000650.1:0-3829 GCA_035438525.1 Pyrinomonadaceae bacterium | reverse complement strand
GAATTTAACAACTTCGAACGTGTTGTCCGTTTAGCCGAACAAAATCGGAATATTTTTTGTTCTATAGGTGTTCACCCTCATGATGCTAAAACTTTTGGTAAAGCCGAAGAAGAAAAAATGATACAACTGGCTAAATCAAGCAAAAAAGTGATTGGCTGGGGCGAAATCGGGTTGGATTATTATTACGATCATTCTCCGCGTGAAGTGCAAAGGGAAGTTTTTGTTCAACAAATTCGGATAGCTCGTGAACTGGATTTACCCATTATTATTCACAGTCGGGACGCTAATGATGAAACGGTTGAGATTCTAACCGAAGAGTGTAATTATCCTCAGTTTCGTGGTGGAATAATGCACTGTTTCGGCGGGACTTCATCAATGGCGCAAAAATTAATGGATTTAGGTTTTATGATTAGTTTTGCGGGTAATGTAACTTTCAAAAAAGCCGAAAATTTAAGGGATTCTGCCAGGGTCGTGCCAATCGATAAACTTTTGATAGAAACTGATTGTCCTTATTTAACTCCGATTCCTTTTCGCGGAAAACGAAATGAGCCGATGTATGTTAGAGAAACAGCGAAATTTTTGGCAGATTTTTACGGAATTGAATTAGAAGAATTTGGCGAACAAACAACCAAAAATTTTCTTGAGTTTTTCAGGGTTAATATGGATTACTAGTAGCCATAAAGAAAATCATAAAACCTATCATAATTCCCGAAACTATAAAGAATAAATAATAAAGAAAATTTCCGATTAATCTTTCATTACAATTTGGGCAAAAAGCATCGAAAACAAAAACGTTTGAATCGCAACGCTTGCAAACTCTTGTAAGTTTACCATTTTTTTTGATCAACCGAACACGAGGCTTAGAAATTATTCTGGGTTCTATCATTTGAATTGAGTTTATAGAGTATCTACCTTCTGAATTCTTGTTGGTTTCAATTAAAGGGGATTGGTTTACCAAAAATTCTGAGTTATTAAGTCCGGAAAATTCGTTATTAGAAAGATTAATTTTTCCTTTTTGATTAAATTGGAAAATATTGCTATCTCTTTTTTGTCCGAATGGCACATATTCAATTTCATCAAGTAGATTTTCATCTCTTAATTCTTTTACTAATTCCTCTATAAAGTTCATAAAATATTTCCAAGGGACGAAATAATTAAAGTAATAATGACTTTTTCCAAAATACAATTTCAACATTAGATTTTGAGAAAATAGCCGAATAGTTTCAAAAAAAATTAAATTTGGGAAATTTTTTAGAGGAAAGTTTCTACTTTTACAAAGAAACAATTTGACTTTCGGAATCAAAGCACTAATTTGCTATAATTCAAGTTATAATTATTTAATATTTGTAAAAATAAATCAATCTAAACTATATGGCAAAAGAAAATTCGTTTGATATTGTATCAAAAACAGATTATGCAGAGGTTACCAATGCAATTAATCAAACCACTAAAGAAGTCTCGCAACGATTTGATTTTAAAGGCAGCAAAGCAACCGTCGAATTGAATGGAAAAGATTTGTTGATGTCCGCCGAAGATGAAACCAAGCTTCGCAATATGAATGACATTTTTCAGGGAAAATGTGTCAAACGTGGAATTTCGCTCAAAGCTCTTGATTATCAAAAAATTGAACCTGCAGCAGGCGGAACTGTTCGGCAAATTGTCAAAATTCAACAAGGGATTCCAATCGAAAAAGCAAAAGAAGTCGTTAAATTCATTAAAGATAGTAAATTAAAAGTTCAGCCATCAATACAAGGGGAAACTGTTCGGGTTACCAGTAAGGACCGTGACACGCTTCAGGAAGTAATTGCTCAACTGAAAGCAAATGATTTTGGGATTGATATGCAGTTTGATAATTACAGGTAAGTTCACCAATGCAAACATTTTCTCCAAAACTTTCAGTTACAAATTCAGGTTTAACTGCGCGAAAGATTTTTAATCTTATTTCAAATGAACTAACTTTGGTTGAAACCGAATTTGAACGTCAGGCGTCCTCCAATATTCAGGTAATAAACTATTTAGGGGATTATCTGCGTGCCTCAGGCGGAAAACGGGTGCGTCCATCACTTTTACTTTTGGCAAATTATGCCTGCGGGGGAAAAGCCTCTGATGAAAATGTAATTAGGCTTGCCGTAGTGATGGAAATGCTGCACACGGCTACGCTTGTTCACGATGACATTATTGACAATGCCAACACGAGGCGTAATAAAACCAGCGTCAATGCGCGATTTGGTAATCAAACTGCCGTTTTGATGGGCGATTGGCTTTATATGTCAGCCTTTGAGACAAGTTTACAGGAACGAAGTTTAGAAATTCTGGATATTTTGACCACTCTCACCCGCAAAATGACTGAAGGTGAATTGATTCAATTAACCATGTTAGGTCGGGTGAATATTTCCGAAACGGAATATTTTGATATCCTGCAACGCAAGACCGCTTATTTATTTTCGGCTTGTTGTGAAATCGGGGCAATTCTGGGCGGAGCAACCAAAGAACAACAGCAAGCACTCCGCGATTATGGAATGAATCTTGGAATTGCCTTTCAGTTAGCCGATGATTGGCTTGATTTTACTGCTGAGGACGAAATTTTAGGAAAAGCCTCCGGCGCAGATTTGCTTGAAGGGAAAATCACCTTACCCTTACTGTTATTGTTAAAAAAGGAACCCGAAATTTCTACTAAATTGGAACAAATAATGCACAACGGGAATTATCAACAAATTCCACGAGAAATTATTTTGGCAAAGTTAGAAAAATTTGGCACTTTAGAGGAAACACAGCAAAGAGCGTATAGTTTTGCAGAAACTGCAAGGAAAAACCTTGAAGTTTTGGGCAATTCAAAGTATCGTGAAGCATTGGAAGAAATTCCTTCATTTATGATCGAAAGAAACAAATGATTTTAGATTTGCGATTTTAGATTTGCGATTGAAAAAACAAATCTTAATCCCAAATCCAAAACCTAAATCAAATTATGTTAGACGAAAATCTTATTTCTACATTAGAATCCAGTTTACGCCAGACTCGCAATGCTCAAACCCGACTTTTAGGCAGGCTGCGCGAGGTCGAGTCGGAGGCTGAACGGTTGCGGCAAGAAATTGAAGCTCTGGAAAATAGTGCCTCACAAACCGAAGCGGCGATCTTTAGCTTATTGGCATCAATTGGATCTGGGAATTTAACTTGGAATACCAGCAAAAAGCCCAGAATTGAAGAAAATTATGAGGTTCCGTCTGAACTCCAACGCCAAAATAAGATTATTTCAACAAATCAAAATCAGTCACATAATCAAAATCCGCCTCAACATTATAATCGCGGAGGGTCTGTTTCATATATCAATAATCCGCGAAATGTTCCAAGCATCAGTCATCAGCGTGAACCGATAAGCCATCGTTTTGCTGAAAGAACTATTACCCAAGCCTGTTCATTACTTTTGCGTGAAACAGGCGAACCTTTACATGTCAACGAACTCTACAATTTATTGGTTGCCGGCGGAATGGAGTTTACCGGTAATAATCCAACGATTTCGATAGCTGTTTCACTGAATCGAAATCGGCGCTTTAAAAAAGTTGCTCCCGGCACTTTTGACCTTGTCATGAGGGATGCTTCGCAAGCAATTTCTTAGAAAATTTAATGAATTTCAAAAAAAAGCCTAAAGTCTTAAAAAAACACTTGACTTTAGGCTTTTCAAATTTATATTAGGTGTATGAAATTAACCATAACTGTCCAAAACGGCTCTTTGATGGGAAGGAGGTTCGACCTTTCTTCAGGAAATTTAACGGTTGGCAGAGGTGCAAACTGCAATTTAGTTTTTGACCCAAACCAAGAAAATATGGTTTCG
>DAORIL010000649.1:0-3836 GCA_035438525.1 Pyrinomonadaceae bacterium | reverse complement strand
AATTAGATAATGGTTTACGGGTGATTATTTTTGAAAATAAACGGCTTCCGATTGTTAATTTCCGTTTGGCTTTTCTTTCAGGCGGAATCAATGATCCAAAGGATTTAAAAGGCTTAAACTCTGCAATGGCTTCCCTTTTAACCCAGGGGACTGAAAATTTTTCCAGCAAAGAACTTGCCGAAGAAGTTGAAAATCTGGGTGCGTCGCTCCACGCCTCAAGTTCCTCGGATAATACGACAATTTCCGCATCTTCTTTAACAATTTATCGCAATGAAATTCTTAAATTGATGGCGGAAATTCTGTTCAAACCTACTTTCCCCGAAAGTGAGCTAAATCTTTATAAACAAAACACCATCAAAAGCTTACAGTTTCAACGATCTCAAGCCGATTTTTTAGCTGATGAACAAACTGCCAGAATTATTTTCGGGTCACATCCCTACGCCTCGGTTGGGCCGAAACCTGAGAATGTCGAAAATATTTCTCGGGAAAAATTGATTGAATTCCATCAAAAAAGGTTAATCCCAAACAATGCAATGCTAATTGTCGTTGGTGATGTTAATCGGGATGAGTTATTAGATGAATTAAAAAACGTTTTTTGTGAATGGAAACCGGGTGAAGTTGAAAAATCAGAATTTCCCCAACCGCCAAGCCGAAATCAAAAAACTTTAACGATTGTTGACAGGGTTGGCTCGGCACAGTCAAATATTGTTCTTTCAAACCTGGGTATTGAGCGCACGAATCCTGATTATTTTCCAATTTTGGTCATGAATCAAATTTTGGGAGCCGGCGCATCTTCGAGGCTTTTTATGAATATCCGCGAAGAAAAAGGATATACTTACGGTGCTTATTCGAGTTTTGATTCGCGTCGTTTAACAGGTTCATTTGAAGCAACTGCTGAAGTTAGAACCGAGGTTACAGGCGATTCGCTCAAAGAATTTTTCTATGAATTAAACCGAATTCGGAACGAAAAAGTTGGTGAAAATGAAATTCAGGATGCGAAAAACTTTTTAACCGGAGTTTTCCCGATTCGGGCTGAAACCCAAGAAGGATTGACGAATTTAATTGTTGCTCAAAAACTTTACGGTTTGCCTGATGATTATTTGCAAACTTATCGGGACAAAATAAATGCAGTGACTATTGAAGAAGTTCAAAGAGTTGCTCAAACCTATATTCACTCCGATCAAATTGCTTTAATTATTGTGGGCGATGCGGAGGAAATCTTGAAACAAGCAAAATCTTACGCAGAATCTGTTGAGATTTTTGATACTGAGGGTAACCCCCAAGAAATCGCAAAATATGAACAGAATCCCGATGAACCTCCAGCCATTGTTAAGGGAAAATGGAATTTGTTGATTGAATTACAAGGGCAGCAATTACCTGTTAGTTTTGAATTGATTCAAACGGATTCAAATTTTAACGGAAGTTTTGAGTCTCCGTTTGGAGTTGGTGAAGTCAAAGAGGGAAGTATAAGCGGGAACAAAATAAAGGGAACTATTTTCGTTGATTTTCAGGGGCAGAATGTTGAAATTTCTCTGAATGGAAATGTTGAAAACAATATTTTGATCAAGGGAATACTTGCTCCAAAAATAGATGGTTTGCCCGATTTACCTTTTTCTGGCAACAAAGCATAGCTTTTTGTGCATCACTCTTTTGTTATGTTATTACAAGAGGGTAGCGCAAGAGAAAAAATTCTAGATAATGTTTGGCTAATTAAAGACGTTCTGTTGAGGTCCATCAATGATATTTTGGCTTCAATTATTGAACGTCTTCCTTATATTGTTGCGGGACTTTTTGTTTTGGTAATGTTTTGGCTTTTATCAAAAATCGCCAAACATTTTTTTCTTTCAATTTCTTCACGCACTAAATTAGACCATCGGTTACAAATACTTTTCAGCCGTCTAATTGTTGTAATTCTATATATTTTCGGGCTTCTGGCTGCGTTTACAGTGGTTATTCCGACTTTTCATTTCGGAGATTTAATTGCCGGATTAGGATTTACCTCGTTTGTAATTGGATTTGCTACCAAGGACATTTTGAATAATTTGTTGTCAGGGATTTTGATCCTTTGGCAACAACCATTTAGGATTGGGGATTATATTTTTGTTGGGAATAATCAAGGGAAAGTTGAAAATATCGGTATAAGGGCCACCCAGCTTCGAAAGGATGACGGAGAACTGGTTTTGATTCCCAATGGTGATATGTATTCAAGCTCAATTACCATTCGTGGCGCGGGTTCAGAACGTCGGATGAGTCTTCAAATTAGTGTTAGTTACAATGCTGATATTGTTGAAGCTAAAGAAATTATTCGTAATGTTTTGAAAACTGAGGGTGGAGTTGTTGATGAGCCGAAAACAAATGTTGTGGTGACGGATTTAAGTCCCGAGGGCGTTGATCTCGCAATATATTTTTGGGTTAATACCGATAAATTCCGTCCAATGCAGGTTTTTGATTCAGTGGCTACTGAAATCAAAAAAGAATTAAGCGAAGCCGGAATTGAAATGTATCCGCCAAATTCATTGATTGTGCAAACTCATGAAAAAGAACCACTTGCAGCCTAAAAACTTAAAAGGCGAAATATCAAATTTTGATACTTCGCCTTTTATCATTATTTAAGTAGTTCTATTGACCAAAAAATTGAATAACTGAAAAAGTTGCACCACCCGGATCATTAACAACAGACATTCTTCCGACATTTGGAGCATCAAAGGGCGGAACGCAACACCCTCCGCCATTGGCTTTGATCTTTTCCACGATCTCATCACAATTATCAACAGCAATATAAGTCATCCAGTGAGAGGGGATTTTCTCCCAGCCTTCGCCCCATTGCTTATCAATTTTCAACATTCCGCCCACTGCTTTGCCGTCAACGTGAATTTCATCGTATTGCATATCTGTAACCTTGCTTTGCTCTAAATTCCAGCCCAAAAGCTCCTGATAAAAATCCTTTGCCCTTTCAACATTTTGTGTTGTTAATTCGCGCCAACAAATTGTCCCATGCGGGGGAACTGTAAAATCTGCCATTTTATTTGCCCCCTCCTAAAGTAATAAATGCGACCATCCCGCCGGTTGGATCCTGGACGATGCTCATCCGCCCAACATTTGGAATTTCAATTCCTGATTTAATAATTTTTGCGCCTAAATCAAAGGCTTTACTGGTTGTTTCATCAACATTATCAACGCTGACATAGCTCAAAAAATGTGGTGGCGGCAAATGTTCGCCAAACATTTCCTTTGAAATTTGATACATCCCGCCCATTGGATAATCGCCGGGAGTTACACTAAATTCCTGATACTCCATTCCCGCCTCGGCATTGTTGCTTTTCTTCATTTCCCAACCAAAGACTTTTGAATAAAAATCCTTACAAGCCTTTAAATCATTGATTGCGATTTCTGTCCAACAAAAATCACCGTGTTTTGGCATCGTCATTTCCGGTGCCGTTGCTTCTGACATAATTTTACTTCTCCTTTGTTTTTATTAGTTCAAAAAGACAAAACCGCCGAAACACTAATTCCAAGGAATTTCGTATCTCTGCGGTTTCAAATAACTCGCGGAGTAAATTTTAGTTCAACTTAATTAACCAGCGGTTGTGTCAACGATTGTTGCTTCAGGGGCGTTTTTCATCACAGATTCAATACCGTTTTCCATCGCGGCATTACCGCCTTGATAGGTTTCGCTTCTGCCGATTTCCTGACCGTTTCCGGCTTTCAAAACAAAATACGGATCACCTGCGCTTGAAGTTCTGCGATCATACTTTGCTGCGTCGCCTGCATTTTTCTGGATAGACGCAATGCCGTTTTCACATGCCGATTTTGATTCATACATTTCCGAGGACAAA
>DAORIL010000648.1:0-3838 GCA_035438525.1 Pyrinomonadaceae bacterium | reverse complement strand
CGCCGGTTTCAGAGTTGGTCAAAACAACTACACCCAGATTTTCATCAGGAATCAAACCTGTTTCAGAAATCATCCCGTCAAGACCGCCGCTGTGATAAAGCATTTTATGCCCGCGATAATCAGTGATAAACCAGCCTAAACCGTAGCCCGAAAACATCTGCGTCGGGGCATTTTTAGCCGGAAAAGGATTAACCTCGAGAATTGTATTTTGCGCCCACATTTCTGCAGAACGTTCCTTGCTAAAAATTTGTTTGCCTTCAAAAGTTCCGCGTCCAAGCTGTAACCGCATCCAATTGCCCAATTCCGCAACCGAAGCATTGAGTCCACACGCCCCCCACGAATTATCAACATTTCCTAAAGGTAAAGGACGAAGTTTTCCACCTGACTCGTTATGCGGAGAAGCAAAATTATCTTTTATATCTTTAACACTGGTCGTTGTTCGATCCATCCGTAGCGGAGTTAAAAATCTTTCTCTAACAAACTGTGCCCAGGTTTTGCCCGAAACTTTTTCTAAAACTTTGCCTGCCGCGATGAACATTAGATTTTGATAACCGAATTGCGAACGAAAACTGGATGTAGGTTTTAAATATCTAACCCGTTTCAGAAGTTCATCTGCCGAATAAGTTGTGTCATACCAGAGCAAATCACCGCTAAAAGTGTCAAGTCCGCTATGATGTGAAACCAAATCACGAATCGTCATTTCGCGGGTGACATACGCATCATACATTTGAAAATCAGGCAGATATTGCGTTACTTTGTCATCCCATTTCAATTTTCCTTCGTCCACCAAAATCGCTAAACTTGCCGTTGTAAAAGCCTTAGAGTTCGAGGCAATCGCAAACAAAGTATTTTCATCAACTTTTTCAGGTGAGCTAAGTTTTCTCACGCCGTAACCTTTGGCAAAAACCACTTTGTCATCTTTAACAATCGCCATGGCAAATCCCGGCACATTCCAATCGCTCTGAACTTTTTGGGCATAAGCATCAATTTCGGCAAGTTTTTGCTCAAGCGTTTGAGCCGAAACAAATGATGTAAAAACAATGAATAAAAGAAGAAGATGGAATCGAAGAAAACTTTTTTTCATAGTGTTGTAGAATAATAAAATTGGATTTGAAATCGAGTTTGCCATAATTACTGCCATAAAGTCTATTTTCCCCCTGCAATAAAGTTTAATTATGTTAAACAATCAAATATGACAAATATATTTTTTCATATAAAATCCGTAAAATCAGTTGACATCAGCAAAAGTTAGGTGTATAAATTTTCCTCAATTCATAAAAAGTAAGTAACACTACTTACTAAAAGAACAAGCAGGTTAATCAGTTTTATTCATACAAAAAATCAAGCGGGTTACATAAATAAAAGTTTTCCTATTTATACCAAATTAAGATAAGCATCACGATTAAAAGAATCTTGATAATTCTTTATAAGGGATACTTTCGGATTGTTTTCTAAAACTCCTACTCACATAAAACAAATAATATTTTAGGCTTTATTAGGCTTTATTTATATTGATAAAGTTCGGCTTTGTCCGATTTAACTTTTTAAACATCTTAGGAGGAAGGATGAGAAAATTCTCGTTTAGTATTTTACTATTAACGCTTTTGATGGCGTTGACCACTTTTAGTTCGTTTGCCCAACGCGATGGGCGTGATGATGATAACTGGGGCGGAGATCGCGGTAGATCACGTCAGGAAGAACGTGAATCTGCTGACGTTCCAAAACATCAAGACCGTTCAAAACATAATTTAGAAGAATCAGGCGAATTAAATCCATTTTTTGCCAGACCGGGTTTTGCCGCAACCACAGGTGGAACAACTGCTGTCAGTTCAATCATCGATCATGGTGGTCCGGTAATGAATACACCTGCCATCTACATCATTTTCTATGGCAACTGGAACCAAACAAACGGTTCGGACAACGCAGCCGGAAAACAAATCATTTTAGATTGGGCGAATGGAATCGGTTCAACACCGCATTATTCACTTAATGCTTCGTATGCTAAACCCGGCTACCCAACCAATGGAACAGCAGTTTTTGGCGGAACAACCACTTTGACAGGAGCATACAGCACCCGCTTAAAAGACAGTCAAATTTTGTCAACTATTGTTTCGACCATCAAGAGTGGTGTTTTAGGTGCTTTCAACCCAAATGGTGTTTATTTTCTCGTTACTTCATCTGATGTTACGGCATCTTCAGGATTCTGCACCCAGTATTGCGGATGGCATTCATCTTCTGCTCAAACCTTTGGCAGACTGAGATATTCATTTGTTGGTAATGCTAAACGATGTGTGACAAGTTGCGCTCCGCAATCAACCAGCCCAAATGGTAACCCCGGCGTTGATGGTTCTATTTCAGTTTTAACTCACGAATTGGAAGAAGCTCATTCTGATCCTGATCTGAATGCCTGGTATGATTCAAGCGGTGCTGAAAATGCTGATAAATGCGCTTGGACATTTGGACATTTCCAATTCCAAGCTCCCAACGGCTCATGGGCAAATATGAGCTTTGGTGGGCGTAATTGGTTAATTCAACGCAATTTGCTAAACGGTGCATCCGATTTCTGTATGGTTGATGCTACTCATAATTAATTCTTTTTCATTCTTCAAAGGGTAGTAGGAGAAAAACCTATTACCCTTTTTCGTATTTCAGAATTATTTTGAGCCAATTATTAAAAAATTGTCGCGTAAATAAGTGGAGATAAAATTTATCTGTCTTTTTTAGTAATTTTGTAAGACTGTAAGAGAGAAGTAATGCATCTCCTAAAATTTTTAGAACCAGGACAAAGCGATGTTTCAAAAAGACGTTTCCAATCAAATAAAAGCAATCCATTTTCTATGTTGGATGATGGTTGTGGCATTTGCCGCCGTTTCGATAAAAGCCCAGGTTTATCAGCAATATCCGCAACAGGTTTACAATCAACAATATGATCCATACGGACAGCAGGATGAAAATTATACAGCGAAAAGTCCGTATAAATTGGAGATTGCCAAAATTGAAGCAAGCGTTTATCGCCCGGGCGAAGAGCCTCTGCCGTTGTCTCAGGTTCCACGTCTTAATCAGGGCGATGTTTTAAAAGTCAAAATTGCAAATGATGCAGTCAATGGAATTATGCCGCATCAGAGCAATTGGGATTGGACCTTACTGGTCGCTTTTATCAATCCGAGCCGTAATAACACCAGCGAAGATACTGTTTCGCAAGAAATTCGTCTGAGAGAAAAAGGTTGGTATAACGATAATTTCTTTACCGTTCCCTACGATAGTCAACCGATGATCTTTCTTTATCCAAAGCCAAATTATCGCAAAAAGATTCTTGATATAATTGCCAAAAGACCAGATGACATCCGACAAATGGGCGAAAAAGTCATCGAAATTTCGAGTGCCTACGCTCATATCAGTTCGTTTTTAACTCAAGCCCAATTTATGCTTTCTAATCCCGGTTATAATCAGGGATTATTAGCCCAATCTATCGAAGGAATGGCACGAACTTTTAATATTCAATTGCCTTCCTGCTGGCAGCCCTATGGCGGATATGGCGGATACGGCGGATATTCAGGTTATACCAGTAATTATAGCTCATACAGTGGTAATGAGTTAGCTAGCCGTGCCCAATGTCTTTCGCGCAATATTAGAGTCGAAGACCTAAATTACAGCGTGGGCAGAATGTTGGCGCAAGGCGGATTAATTGCTCTGGCACAAATCAGGCAGATGCACCCCGAAATTTCAAAATATGTAGCTTTAGCAGCCATTGCAATTGATTTTATTTTGAAATTGACCAAAAAAACTGCAATTCGCATTATCCCTGCAATCGTTTCAACTCCTGACAATCCGATTTATA
>DAORIL010000647.1:0-3862 GCA_035438525.1 Pyrinomonadaceae bacterium | reverse complement strand
AGTGTTTTGCCGTCGCCATCCCATAACCCGACATTCAACTTATGACACCATTTTGGGATCAGCCACAAATATTTTTGTAAATAAGATTCAATAATAATCCTATTATTTTCCTGCATTTGCGGATTATAAATAATATCCATTAAACTCCCGCGCCTCCCGCCAGTGCTGGATTTTCTTTGGCTAATTTAGCCAGATCCGCTGCAATTTCAGCATCCGTTTTATTGGGATAAAGAATGCGCCTTTGCTCTTCGAGCGTTAAAACCATTGTTCCTTTAGCCACTACATCAAGAGCTTTATCCAAACGGTTTAATTCAGATTCCGGCTCAGATGCAACTTTTGAATTTTCGGAGTCGGTATCTTCCACACCGTTTCGCGAACGTAAGGTTTCCATCGAAATCTCTCCGGCTTCATACGCTTTGCGGTTTGCTTCCTGTTCATCGGACGAAGGCACTCCGGCATTGACTATCGAATCAAAGTCGCAGCGGAAAACTTCAAATTCTGAAGTGCGTCCCGTCAGTGCTGCGGCGAACATCATCGCAAATTCAATGATGTAACGACCTTCGGCATCAACGGGTAGTTTTGATTTGATCAGAGAGTTACGAAATTCGGCGCGAGCTTCAGCGCGGGATTTACCCGAGGCAGTCGCATCATCAGCCATTCCGACATGACGCTGTTCGACCTCCGCCAGCATTTGACGGTCGAGCGATTCTTCAGCTTTGATAAAGGATGAAGGATCAACGGGGTCAATAACTGTCACTGACGGCGTAGCGATCCCGATAACCTGATTATTGTTATCAATAATCGGTGCGCCCTGGTGATAAGTTGCGGAACCTGCTCCGAGATTTAGATTGTCCGGTTCATCGGCATTCAAGAAATGACGCTCCCGGAAACCTGCGGTATAAGCATTTCGCCCTTTCATGGTCAGATTGAGATTGAGCTGGCGTTGCTTGGATTGAAAAGATTCGGAGATCATTGCTTTTCCGAGGTTAAGTTCAAAAAGCATCAGTTTTCCGCCAAGATCTATCGAATATTCTCCGACCTGTTTAGCTCCGGTTTGAGTGACGATGTATTTAGCGAGAGAGGTCGAAAAATTATCGGTCACAAATTTATCGAATTCCTGCTCGGTAAAAGTTTTGAAATGGGTGATGCCGTCACCGTCAACGAACGAAAAATCAATTTCGGTCCGTTCGTTGCGAAGTGTTTTGAAAATGGAATAAGGTTTTAACGAATCAGGCTCTTCAAATATTCCCGCATTTTCCGGCGAAACATTTTCAAAATGAAGAAGTTCCAAGGCTTCAGCTAATGTTTTGACCTGTTTGACCTTGCCGTCAACTTTGAACGCTCGCGGAACATACGGACGAAGCTCGGCACGCTCTTCCAGACAGGCGTTGGTATGGGATTCCCGCATTTTCATCAGCATTTTCCGGTTATTCCACCATTCAACTAAAGCAGCAACCATTTCAGCCACGCTTTTTTTCTGGGCTTCGGTCAATTCGGCATTTGATTTCGGGATCAGTTTCCAGAGCGGTTCGCGTCCTAAAATACCGTCCGTTCGGCGGTCAACAACTTCAGCGGTTTTGTTTTGCGAACAAAAACCTTCTTTCATCTGGGTGATCACTTGCGGTTGTCCGACGGGTTTTTTAATGACCAGACCTTTGCCGTTTTGCCAGTGATCATCTTCATAAAATAAACGTGCTGTCTTCATCGTCGGAGTCAGCCGGTCTTGTAATAATGCGGTTACGTCTTTTAGTTCCATAATTTTCACCAATAATTTTGTTTCGATGTGGATTTCTTCGGTTTTAATTCGATTATCGTTGCCCCTTGTTCGCCGTAGCGAATTGCATCCATTAAATGATCAACTTGATTCGGTGCCGGATCTTCGAGCCAAACACCATAAATTTCTTTCTTTTGATAATTTCGGATTTCCTTAAAAACATTCTTGCTTCCGGCAACAATACAAATCCGATAATTTCTAACCCGGTTGATGCCGGATAAAACTGAACCTGCAAACTTTTCGCATCCAACACAGTTATAACCTGCATTTTTAAGGGCTTGAATCATTTCAGGGCGGGCACTATCGGCAATCATCTTGATGTTCTTTTTTACTCCAAGTGCATCAAATTCAGCAATTAAGCCCGTTGCGTCCAAACTTGATTTATAAAGAACTTCCTTAACTATCAATTTTTTCTTTGGCAAAGCATCCTGCACTTTCAAAGCGACCAATGCGTGCGGATCGCTGAACCCGAAATCCAAGCCGTAGTAGTCAATATCATCTTCATCACCAATCTGGGGAAATTCATTTTCAATCTCATATTTTGAGTAAATTAACCCCTCGACTACCGTTCCCCAATTTCCCAAAACATAGACGTTATAATAATTTGAGTCCTGAGATGCTAATCCTTCCAACTCCTCAATATATTCATCATCCAAAAACCGGTTATCTTTATAGGTCGTTTTTTTGATGAAATGATTTGGGAGATTTCCCTGGTGAACTTCCGTATTAAGCCAGTGATTTTCATCCACTGGGTTATACATCAAAGTAATTTGTGGATTTGATAAACCACGAAGCCTCAAGGAAAGTTGTCTTAAAGGTTTCATCGAAGAAAGTTCGGTCGCCTCTTCGATAATGATCCGATCAACATTTTTGACCGATTTAATTTTTTCCACATCATCTAATCCGCGAAAAATAAATTCGACTTCGGTCAACTTATTTTTAATCAGCATCGGATTTTTAAGGATCGTAAAACAATCATCCAGTCCCCATTCGTAAATGATATGTTTAAGGTCTTCGTAGCATGAATCTTTGAGCGTAGTTGCAGTTTGACGGACAACCAGCGTTTTCCGTTTTCTCCGATACCATTCAAATGATTTAATGATTTCCTTCTGAAAGCCGAATGCCGATTTACCCGAACCGGCCGAGCCATACAGATGCAGGAAACGAGCTTTATTTTCAAAGAGCGGAATATAAGTCGAGTTGTAAAGGTCCGGGTTTGAAAAATCAAACGTCAGTGGATTCGTTGCTGTCATTTGACCTCGGTAAAATCACTCTGGTTGAATGCTCTAATTTAATTTTTCCGCCGCCTTCCCCGGTCAATTCCCGGCGGTTAGTAAATAAATTACCTTCTTCTTTGGCAATTTGCTCCAATATTCCGGCAGCTCCAATTAGGTTGTCATTATCTTCGAGCACTTCGACATATTTGGATAGTTTTTTAATCCGCACGTTTTTTTTGGATAACGGCATTATTTCCGTTTCATCGAACTGCCGCCGGGTTTCGGTAAATAAGGTTTTCAATTCTTCGCTCAGCCCCTCTCCGGCAAGTTTGGTCGGATCATAAAAATGAACGTTTTGCCGGGTAACTTTTTTGTTATAAACCGCTTTGACGGAAGCAGCTACCTCGGATGGCGTTTCATACACTGCTAAACTTCTGACTATAAATCGTTTAATCTCTTCTGGGAGTGTGTTTTTTGCCATAACTTATTCTGAATTTCGTCAAAGCTGGTCAAAGCGATCAGCAATTTCCGCAGAGCTTCTGAATATCCGCCTTTCCGATCGATGGTTTGCCCTTTCCGGAAGCAAATAACTTCATTGATTCACCTGCACCGGCGCGGACTCCATAACGCCTCCAGATACCTTCAAACTCTTCGACATCATGGCCAAGGATGGCAAATTTCGGTTTACCCGTTGTTTTGCTGTATTCTTTTTGCCCACATTCATCGAGCTTATGAGCGCAATGATAAAGTTCATGATCGAGCACAGCTGAAAAATTGATATGCGGAGCCTCGGAAATATAACGCGCCTCGAATGTACTCAAAAAATCTACATTTACCGCACCGAACCCTTACCGCATCTGGAACCAGTAAC
>DAORIL010000646.1:0-3874 GCA_035438525.1 Pyrinomonadaceae bacterium | reverse complement strand
AACTAACAGCATTCGGCAGTTTGGAGTGTATCTGACAATGATCATTGCCGTTTCGCTTTCGGCAAATCTGACAAATTATGCCCAATCAATGAAACACGCTGATTCGGGAGTAACCTACAAATCAGTAAAAATTGACGGACTTGATATTTTTTATCGGGAAGCCGGAGACAAAGCAAAACCGACTATTTTGCTTCTCCACGGATTTCCAACCTCTTCGCATATGTTCCGCAATCTGATTCCGGCTTTAGCCGACAAGTTTCACTTGATCGCCCCAGATTATCCCGGATTTGGACTGAGTTCAGCACCCAAAGTAAATGAATTTAATTACACTTTCGAAAATCTGACCAACATTGTGGATAAATTTACCCAAGTGGTCGGGATCGAAAAATATAGTCTTTATGTTCAGGATTACGGCGCACCCATCGGTTTCAGGCTTGCTGTCAAACATCCGGAAAGAGTTCAGGCTTTAATTGTGCAAAACGGAAATGCCTATGAAGAAGGTCTGTCGGAAAATGCTGCACCGTTAAAAATTTACGGTCCGAAGCGTGATCCGAAATTAACGGAAGTTATCCGGGGTTTTCTAACACTCGAAACAACCAAGTTTCAATATACCTACGGAACACGAAATCCGGAAAAGATCAGTCCTGACAATTGGCTGGTGGATCAGCCGCTACTTGACCGCGAAGGTAATGTCGATATTCAACTAAATCTTTTTGCCGATTATTACACTAACGTCCAATCATATCCCGCTTGGCACAAATATTTTCAAACACATCAGCCTCCAACCCTGATCGTTTGGGGTAAAAATGACCCTTTTTTTACGGTTAAAGGTGTGGAAGAAGGTTTCAAAAAAGACCTCAAAAACATTGAGGTTAATTATTTCGAGACCGGGCATTTTGCGCTTGAAGAAGACAATGACGCAATCGCTGCCAAAATCCACGATTTTTTTGCCAAACAGAAAATTAAATAACCAGATTACTTGAACTGAAGGGCGAAACGAATTTTTCGTTCTTCAGTTCAAAAATCAAATAAATTTTAAACGGGAGAAATTACTTATGGAATTCAGTCAGATATGGCGGGGGTTGGCGAATTCCCCGATTGATGCTCCGAACGCTACAATTCTTTTATGTTTAATGGGGTATGAGCGAGGAAACGACTAACTGCAAAGTAAACATAAACTGAATGAGTGCAATAATTACAGTCATCTATAGCTTCGCTCGATTTTCTATGGGATATTTTGACCAATGATAAGTCTTTCATCATTTATCAAGGAATTTTGTGGTTTCTTCCGTCACACTTAATGGTTCGACCATTTCTTTGGTTCGCTGAAGTGAGATGAAATCATCAGCCGGATTAGATAGTGTTGACGGTAAAGCAAACTGCTCACCGGAAGAGTCTTGAAGTTGCATTGTTTTATCGGAAGTTGCTTGTAATGAAATAACGTCTTCTGATGTAGTTTCTCCTTTGAAGAATAACTGATAAATGGTTTGAACCAGCCATCGAATTATAAGAAGAACAAGAAACCCGCCTGTCAACATCAGAAGCGTCATCAGGGCTCTGCTACTTGGTTGCAGAAAGGTAGCAATTAACATTGCCTTCAGTGTTCCGATGAACATCAGAATAGCACCCAGATTGATGCCGTTTTGCTGCCTTGAGTTTTCCTCTGATTGTTTCCCGTCATCACCGAAAATCTTGTGTAATGTGTTTAGTATTGGATGAAAAAATAGAAGAATAAATGCCAAAGCGAAGCCTAAAATGAAGAATGCTTGCGAAACTATTACGTCGGGTGATCCCGAACCTATGATGAAGCCCCATATCACCGCCACAATCCCGCTGACAAACATCAGACCTGCACCAATGCTAATGTCCTTTTGTCGAATCGGAAATTTTTCTGTTTCGGATTTCGCTTTAATACTATTCCCGCCTTCAACAAGATCTTTGATAATTTCGAGAGCGAAGCCGCAACGCGAACAGAAACGCAAAGCGTCGGAGGTTTGAAGTTGGCTGCATTTAGGACAAAACATATTCTTCCCACTAAATTACCATTTTGCTAAAATTATTTACGTCTCGACAATTATTATAGTTCAATTTCTTTTACCTTAAAATTACAAAAAAGCCAGCACTAACTGCTGATTTAGATTTATACTTCAGTTCCTTCAAAATCCATTGCGTCTAAATCTTCGTCGCTTTCTTCAGGTTTACCAAAAACTTTGAGCCAGAGAAAACCGATTGTCCCTGCTGTTAATGAAGCCAATAAAATTGCCATTTTCGAGTCGTTTATTACATTTGCTTGATTAGTAAAAGCAAGATTCGTGATGAAAATTGACATTGTAAAACCGATGCCGCCCAAGATACCCGCCCCGAAAATATGTTTCCAATTCAAATCAAGCGGTAGTCGGCAAATGCCAATTGTAACGGCGAAAAAACTTAAAAGAGTAATGCCGAGCGGTTTACCGACCAACAATCCTAAAATAACACCTAAACTATTTGAGGCGGAGAGACCTTGAAACCAATCGCCGCCAATGACAATACCCGTATTTGCTAAGGCAAAGAGAGGTAAAATCACAAAGGCGACCGGCTTATGCAAAAAATGTTCAAGTTGATGCGAAGGAGCTTCATCATCATCTTCCTGATTGGTAAACGGAATTGTGAAGGCGAGAAGAACACCCGCAATCGTCGCGTGAACCCCCGATTTCATCATTAAAAACCACATCAATCCGCCACCCATCAGATACGGAATCAAACTCATGACCCGAAAGACCCGGTTCAGAATCACAAGCGCACCAAAAACTGCAATCGCACCAATTAGATAAACAATCGAAAGTTTTGCCGTGTAAAATACCGCAATAACAATAATTGCGCCTAAATCATCGATCACCGCAAGGGCCGTCAAAAAGACTTTTAACGAAGCGGGGACGCGGCTGCCCAGAAGTGCCAGAACGCCAAGCGCGAAAGCAATATCGGTTGCCATCGGGATCCCAATTCCGCCTTGTGTTGGTGTTCCATTATTAATAGCAAGGTGAATTAATGCGGGCATGACAATACCGCCGATTGCCGCGAAAATTGGCAACAGAGCGTTTTTGAAGTCGGAAAGTTCACCATTGTAAAGCTCGCGTTCAAGTTCCAAGCCGATGAACAAAAAGAAAATTGCCATTAGCCCATCATTTATCCAATGTTCCACACTCATCCCACCTAAATACATCTGCCAAAAACTCAGATAATTCGCGCCTAAAATCGAATTTGTGATAAAAAGTGAAACTAACGTGCAAATAATTAAAAAAATTCCACTCGATTTTTCCGAATGGAAAAAATTATTAAAAGTTTTAGATAATTTTCTTTGAATAACACCCATCAAATACTTTTCCTTCTTTGATCATTCCTAAAAAATAATTTCAAAAATGTGATTTTATTTATTTCAAAATTTCACAAAAGATTATTTAATTAACTATATATTCTGACTAATTAAAATTAACCATTAGGACAACAAAAACGTTGCTATAAGCGGCATTAGCCCGCCCGAAATTGCAGGTTAAAAGGTAGGAATGATTCCATAACAAACCAGAATGAGAGCACTAATACCACTAACCCGCCACGCCCAATTTTCACGAAACTAAAGCCCCATTAAATAACCGGCTGCAATTTCCATTAACCCGGCTAAAAAAAAGAAATAGAAAATTGATTTTATGATTGTTTCGTTCATTGCTATAGATTATAGCAAACAAGCGACAAGAGATATGGTAAGTTTCTTATAACAAAGCAAACCCCAAAAAAGCGTTTTTCGAAAGAAACTTTTACCAGTATCATTTTGCTTATTGCTGGATCGGTAAAAATATGATTTGTTGCGTTAATAAAAAAAAGAAGTTGAATGACCGAT